>JBJTPC010000370.1:0-4678 GCA_046074905.1 Gammaproteobacteria bacterium | reverse complement strand
GCCCGGTGGTGTGGGGCGAGCCCGGCAACAACGCCCAGCATTCTTTCTTCCAGTTGCTGCATCAGGGCAATGCGCCCTCGGCACTGGAGGTACTCGTGCCGGCGCGCTCCAGTGCGGGTCTGCCGCGCAGCGCCGACCACGCCATGGCCAACGCACTGGCCCAGGTGGAGGCCTTCGCCCGAGGCTACTCCCGCGAGGAAGCGGCGGCCGAGTTGCGGACGCGCGGCCGTGACGAGGCGACGGTGGCGGCGCTGGCGCCGCACAAGGTGCATCCCGGTGGTCGCCCCACCACCGTGATCGGCTTCACGCAACTGGATGCCGCGACGCTCGGTCGCCTGGTCGCGCTCTACGAGCACAAGGTTTATGTGCAATCGGTCCTGTGGGACCTGAACCCCTTCGATCAATGGGGGGTGGAGCTCGGCAAGAAAATGGCGGAAGCCCTGGCGCCTGCGGTAGGCGGCGAGGCGCCGCCCCACCTGCCGTTGCTGCACTGGTTGAACGCTCGCCGGTAGTGAGAACCCCCTCACGGTAGCGGGGAGGGGGCTACGTTATGGTACATGCCGTCCCCCCAACGCCCCCTGGGTCGGCTACCTGTGAAGTTCGTCCGTCACCACATCAGTCTCCCCTTGCTGCTGCTTGCGGCGCTGGAACACGTCATCTTCGCGGTGGCGCCGGTTCTGGCCGCGCGTCTGCTGTGGCGTAGCGGCTGGTTCCTCGACCTGCTGGCCGGCTGGCCGCTGATCTCCTACGCCCTGCTCAATGTCCTGGCCCTCGGTGCCACGGGCCTCTATCACCGCCGCCAGCGCAACCGCATCGACGGCATCATCATCCGGGTGGGCGTGGCCATCGCCGGGGGCTCTGCGGCCGTCGGCCTGATGTCGTACCTGTTGCCGGATGCCGCGGTTCCGCGCAGCGTCTTGCTCACCGCCGGCCTGATCGCCGGCACCTTCGTCTCGCTGGCGCGGCTGGTGTTCGAGCGCCTGGTCGACGAGGAACTGTTCAAGGCGCGCGTGCTGGTGCTGGGTGCCGGCAACCGGGCCATGAGTCTCGCCCGCCTGCGCCGTCGCTCCGACCAGCGCGGCTACCGCGTGGTCGGCTATCTGGCAGTGGAGGGTGATGCCGTCGCCGTGCCGGCCGAAGACATCATCCCGACACCCGCCCACCTGCTCGACTACTGCGAGCAGCGGGACATCGACGAAATCGTCGTCGGCATGGACGACCGCCGCATCGCCTTCCCGGTCGGCGAGTTGCTCGACTGCCGTCTCGCCGGCATCGCGGTGACCGAGCTCATCGACTTCCTGGAACGCGAGACGGGCCGGGTGCGCCTCGATGTGGTCAATCCCAGCTGGATGATCTTCTCCGGCGGCTTCGCGCATCACCCGGTGCAGTTGGCCATCAAGCGCGCGCTGGACATCGGGGCCAGCCTGCTCCTGCTCGCCGTTGCCTGGCCGGTGCTGCTGCTGGCGATGCTCGCCATCAAGCTGGAGGATGGCCTGCGGGCCCCGGTGTTCTATCGCCAGATCCGGGTCGGCCTGCACGGCAAGCCTTTCGCGGTGCTGAAGCTGCGCTCGATGCGTACCGATGCCGAGAAGGCTGGCGCCCAGTGGGCCGTCCAGGGCGACCCGCGGGTCACGCGCGTGGGGCACTTCTGCCGCCTGACGCGCATCGACGAGCTGCCGCAGATCCTCAACGTGCTGCGTGGGGACATGGCGTTCGTCGGCCCCCGCCCGGAGCGCCCGGAGTTCGTCGAGCGTCTCTCCGGCATGATTCCCTACTATCGGGAGCGGCACTGCATGAAGCCCGGCATCACCGGCTGGGCCCAGCTGTGCTACCCCTACGGGGCCTCGGACCACGATTCGGCGCAGAAGCTCGAGTACGACCTCTACTACGTCAAGAACCACAGCCTCCTGTTCGACCTGATGATCCTGGTCCAGACGGTCGAGGTGGTGCTCTGGGGCCGGGGACGCTGACCCATGTACACGCACGGCGAGTTCACCACGCTTTCCTTTGCCCTTGCGGCGCTGGCGCTGCTGCTCACGCTGTGGGTGGCGTTGCGCGCCCGCCTCGGGACCGAACTCGGCACGGCGCTCACGCCGGCCCTGCTCGTCAACGTCGTCTGGGCGCTGCTGCTGACCCGCGACGCCCAGATCATCATCCTCAATCCGCCCGGCCACTATTTCGTCGAGCTGTTGCGTTTCGGCGGCTGGCTGGCCCTGATGTGGGTGATGCTGCCCCGCGAGGCGAAGAATCCCTGGCTGCAGGCCCTGCCGCGTCTGCTGGTGGCGTTCTGGGGCCTGCTGGTCCTTGCCGGTACCGGCGTGGCCACCGCGATGGACCTCGGCATCATCAAGGCGTGGCCCGTCCACATGTTCGGCCTGGCCGGGCTGTTTCTCGCCGTGCTGGTGCTGGTCTGCGCCGAGCAGGTGGCACGCAACAGTTCGGCGGCCGGCTACTGGGCGGCGAAGCATCTCCTGACCGGCCTCGGGCTGATGGTCGGCTACGACGTGGTGATGTTCAGCACCACCTACGTGCTGGGCGACGTATTGCCGGAGTTGTGGCAGGCCCGTGGTATCGCCAACGCCATTGCCACCATCCCGATGGCCTACGGCATCCGCCGGCTCAGCCGCTCGCCGGTCGACCGTCGCGTCGGGGCCGGTGGCGTGTTCTTCACCATGGTGATGATGCTGGCCGGCAGCTATCTGACGCTCGTGGCTGTCATCGCCGCCTACGTGCGGGGCTTCAGCGGCACCTGGGGCGGTGCGGTGGAGGTGGTGGTACTGTTCGGCGGCATCTCCCTGCTCATCGTCATCGGCTTCTCGGCCGAGGCACGCGCGGTGATGCGCGTGTTCATCCAGAAGTATTTCGTGGCGCAGAAGTACGACTACCGCGAGGAATGGCTGCGGTTCGTGCGCACGCTGGACGGGGATGGTCCGGCCCTGGACCGCGCGGACCTCGGTCAGCGCGTGGTGCGGGCCCTCGCGGCCATCACCAGCAGCCCGGATGGCGGCCTGTGGGTGCGCACGGCGGAGGACCAGTTCGTGCCGGTGGCCGGACGTCTGGCGGGTGCCGGTGCCCCGACGTTCGATGACGAGCGCACGCCGGATCACTGGATGGAAGTGCTCTCGCAGAACAACTGGATCCTCGACGTGGATGGCCTGCTGCCGCCCGGCCTCGAGCGCCAAGCCATCCCGAAGTGGCTGCGAACGCATCGTGGCGTGTGGCTCGTGGTGCCGCTGTCCGTGGTCGGTCGGGTCGAAGGCTTTGCGGTGCTCGAGCCGCCGTTGTCATCCAACCGCGAACTGACCTGGGAAGATCTCGACCTGCTGCGCACCGCGGCGACGCAGGCGGGTGGCGCGCTGGCCCTGCAGCGTGCGCTGGACGATATCGGCCAGCTGCAGCAGTTCGAGGCCTTCAATCGCCTCGTGGCCTTCCTGATGCACGATCTCAAGAACGTGTTGGCGCAGCAGCAACTGGTGGTGCGGAACTTCCCGCGCTTCCGCAACAACCCCGAGTTCATCGACGACGCCGTCCTCACCGTCGAGAATGCCACCCGGCGCATGGCGCGACTCATCGAGCAACTCAAGGCCGGCATCACCGCGCCCCAGCGTCGCCGCTTCCGTTTCGACGAGGCCTGCCGCGAGGCCCTGGCCACGGTGGCGGACCGCGCACCGAAGCCCGTGGTGAGCACCCTGCCGGCCGTCAGCCTCTCGGGCGATCCCGAGCGCTTCCGCAGTGCCCTGGTGCATCTGCTGCGCAATGCCCAGGACGCCACGCCGGCGGATGGAGAGGTACGTTTCGGTGCCAGTTTCGCCGACGAGGCAGTCATCATCACCATCGAGGACACGGGTGAGGGCATGACCGAGGACTTCATCCGTGACCGGCTCTTCAAGCCGTTCGACAGCACCAAGGGCGTGATGGGCATGGGCGTCGGCGCCTACCAGGCCCGCGAATACGTCCGCGAGCTGGGTGGCGAGATCCGTGTGTCCAGCCGCCCCGAGCACGGCACCTGCTTCACCCTGGTCATCCCCGCCCTCGCCACCGACACCGCCGGCGAGTTGGCGCTGAAGACCGCCTGATTTTCGTCACGCCCGCCCCGTTCCAGGAAACCTGCTTTGGACAACAAGATGCTAGACCCCAAGGACCGCCAGAAGCTGCTCGTGATCGAGGACGACCCCGGCCTGCTGCGGCAGCTGAAGTGGCACTTCGAGGGCTACGAGGTCATCACCGCGAGCACGCGCGAGCAGGCGCTGGTGCAGTTGCGCCGCCACGAGCCGCTGGTCGTCCTGCAGGACCTCGGTCTGCCCCCGGACGACGAGGGCGTCGAGGAGGGTCTGGCCTGTCTGCGCGATATCCTCCGGCTGGCGCCGCACACCAAGGTCATCGTCGTCACCGGCAACGGCCAGCGCGACAATGCCTTGCGTGCCGTGGCCCAGGGTGCCTACGACTTCTACCAGAAGCCCGTCGATGTGCAGGTACTGGACCTCATCACGCAGCGCGCCTTCCACATGGCCGAGATCGAGGCGGCCCTGCGCAAGTCGCTGGGCGGGCTACCCGGGCTCACCGGCATGGTCGGCAGCTGCGAGGCGATGCTCAAGCTGGGGCGCATGATCGAGCGGGTGGCGCCGACGCGCGCCTCGACGCTGGTCCTCGGCGAGAGCGGTACCGGCAAGGAACTGGT
>JBJTPC010000369.1:0-2624 GCA_046074905.1 Gammaproteobacteria bacterium | reverse complement strand
TCAACTTTGCGGACGTCATCCAACTAACCGAGGGGATACTACGCTCCAAGTTCTCTAGGAACATTCAACTTACAAAGTAAACTTGCAAGTGCAGAACAATCAACAAGAAGACTGCGTTCCTCTCCCTGCTATGCAGGGGGTTGCCCTCGAGCAGTTTTTCGGGTGCGAGGTGGTATTCCTCGGGCACGGATTGGCCCGGAAGGGATTGCCCGAAAGGGGGCTTGCCCAGCAGGTGCAGTTCGGTGGACATCATGAACTCCGCAAGGGCCGGTCAGGCCACCGAGAGGCGACCGTCCCGGCGGCATCGCCATCTGTTATACATCACGCCACGGTGCGCCGCCGGTGCGCCTGAGTTTCACTTTATCCCTCTTCGCGGAGACACCATGTCCATCTTCACGCATGTCTGCGTCGGCACCCGGGACCTCGCCGCCGCCAAGGCCTTCTACGACGCCGCACTGGGCGCCCTGGGGATCGCCAATCTCGGTTCCATGGCAGGGCGCGCCTGGATGTACGGCAAGGGCGGTCCCGAGTTCCTGGTCATGAATCCGGCCAACGGCCAGCCGGCCACCCACGCGAACGGCGGCACCATCGGGTTCGACGCCGGCAGCCGCGCCCAGGTGCGCGCTTTCCACGAGGCGGGTCTGGCCAACGGTGGCAGCTGCGAGGGTCCCCCGGGGCCGCGCGCCTTCACGCCGACCGCCTACGCCGCATACCTCCGCGACCCGGACGGCAACAAGCTCTGCGCCTACTGCTTCGTCGACGGCGAGTGATTCGCCACCGCCGGGACACGGCCGCTCCTGAACTGCGTCGGGGGCTGGCCGTGGGCCTGGCGGAACGCGCGCGAGAACTGCGCCAGCGAGCCGAACCCGCAGGCCAGGGCGATGTCCCGGACCGTCATGTGCGAATAGCGCAGCAGGCGCTCGGCTTTTTCCAGTCTAAGTTTCAGGTAATAGCCCATCGGGCGGCTGCCGAGCCGTTCGCGGAACAGCCGCTCCATCTGTCGCGCCGACAGCCCGCCGATCCGGGCGAGTTCGGCCGCTGACAGCGGTTCTTCGGTAGCCTCCTCCATCGCCGCGATGATCGACAGCAGGCGGGGATCGTCCGTGCCGTGTCGCGCCCGGGCTGGCGCACGGCTCTCCGTGCCCCGGAAATGCAATAACTGGTCGGCGACCGTTACGGCCAACGCGCGGCCCATCCAGCCCTCGATCAGCGCCAGCATCATGTCGATGGCGGCCGAGCCGCCGGCACAGGTCACGCGGCCCCGATCGATTTCGTAGAGCGACTGCGTCGCCTGCACCCGCGGGTAGTCTTCACGGAAGCCCGGCAGGCTTTCCCAGTGGCAGGTGGCTCGATGTCCGTCCAGGGCCCCGGCCGCGGCGAGCAGCAGGGGGCCGGTGTCCATGCCCGCGAGGGCCACGCCTTCCCGTGCCAAGCGCCGGATGGCCGCGAGCAGGGGGCGGGTTCGACCGCTCTCGGGCTCGTAGCTGGCGCAAAGCACGGCCAGCGAGGGATGCCCGATCGACTTCAGGTCACCGCCGGCGGAGACCGGGATGCCGTTCGAGGCCGCCACCGGTTGTCCATCCACCGAGACGAACCGCCACTGGAAAACTTCCCCGGCGAAGCGATTGGCGACGCGCAGCGGCTCCAGCGCGCCGTAGAGCGCGATCATCGAGAACTTGGGCACCAGGACGAAGACGACGTCATGACCGGTGGCGGCATCGCTGCCGACGGTCCGGCCCGTCGCCGCCGGGGTGGTCGTGATCGGGGTGTTCATTGGCGGAAAATGTCCATCTGATGACGGATTTTGTCAACTCACGGGGGGCGTGGCGGGCGTAACCTCGTGGCCATCCAGAGGAGGACTTCCCCATGCAGAAGAAGATCATCATCACCTGTGCGGTCACCGGCGCCGGCGACACGGTCGGCAAGCATCCCGCCATCCCGGTCACCCCCGAGCAGATCGCCAACGCCTCGCTGGAGGCCGCCGCCGCCGGCGCTGCCGTGGCCCACATCCATGTGCGCGACCCCATCACCGGCAAGGGCTGCCGTGGCACCCATCTCTACCGCGAGGTGGTCGAGCGCATTCGCGACAAGAACAAGGACCTCATCATCAATCTCACCGCCGGCATGGGTGGCGACCTGTGGATCGGCGAGGGCGAGACGCCTCGCAACTTCAAGGAGGAGTTCACGGACCTCGTGGGTCCGCTCGAGCGCCTCGAGCACGTGAAGGAAATCCGCCCGGACATCTGCACCATCGATTGCGGTTCGCTGAACTTCGGCGACGGCAACGGGCTCGTGGTGATGACCCCGATGCAACTGCGCGAGCAGGCCCGTCTCATCCAGTCGTACGGCGTGAAGCCCGAGATGGAGTGCTTCGATTCGGGCAACCTGTGGTTCGCCAAGCAGATGGTGAGCGAGGGCCTCATCTCGGGCCGTCCGCTGTTCCAGTTGTGCCTCGGCATCCCCTGGGGCGCCCCGTTCGACCCGGAGACCGTGGCCTACCAGAAGGGCCAATTGCCGAAGGACGCCATCTGGGCCTCGTTCGCGATTGGCTCCAACCAGTTCAAGGCGGTGGCGCAGTCCGCGCTGCTCGGCGGCCACGTGCGGGTGGGCCTCGAGGACAACCT
>JBJTPC010000368.1:0-9559 GCA_046074905.1 Gammaproteobacteria bacterium | reverse complement strand
CCTCGACAACCTGCTGGCGCGGCCCGAGGAGGAGGACGCGACTCGGTCACCGGCCTTGACGCCCCCGGAACTGCACCCCCCCGCCGCGTTGCCGGAGTCGCCGCCCGCTGCCGTCTGGATGCCTCCCGGGCCGGGAACTGCGCCGGCGCTCGGCGGGAACCGTACCGGGTGGCGTTCGCCCCGGCGATGGCTCGGCGTCGCCGCCGCCGCTGTCGCGGTGGTCGCGGTGATGCGCTGGCAGCCCGAGCCGATCGTGATTCCCCCGCCCGCAGCGAGGACGCAGCCGTCGGCGGAACCCTTGACCACCGTCCCGTCCCGGGCCGTGGCCGGCGGCGGGACCGAATCACGCCTGCCCACGGATCCGGCGGAGCTCGCCCGGCTGGCGGCCCGCAAGTCGCTGGCCGACGAGCAGCGCGACGCATATCGGCAGGCGCGTGACACCCTCGCGCGCTTGCCGGTGGACGCATGGGCACGCGACGACTGGCGGCAGGCACAGGCGGCCGAGGCCGCCGCGATGGAGTACTACGACCGCCTCGACTTCGATCGGGCCGCCCGGGCATGGAGCGACGGCCTCCGGCGGATCCGTGCGGTGGCCGCGGCCCGTGCCCCCGCGCTGGCAGCGGCGCTGGCCGAGGGACAGTCCGCACTGGCCCGACCCGACTCGCGAGCGGCGCGGGCCGCTTTCGAGCGGGCGCTGGCGATCCAGCCGGGACATCCCGGCGCCATCGCGGCGCTGCGGCGGGCCACCACGCTGGACGAGGTCACGCACCTGCTTGACCGCGCCCGCCTCGATGAACAGGCGGGCCGCGGAGCCGCAGCGTTGGCCGGTTACCGGCGCGTTCTCGCGCTGGATCCCGCCACCGGCGCTGCCAGCGATGGGATTGCCCGTCTGACCCGTGCGGCTGGCGAGGCCGCCTGGCGCAGCACCCTCGCCCGTGGCTGGCAGCAGCTGGCCGCCGGACAGCGCGAGGCCGCGCGGGCGACATTCGAACAGGCCGCGCGCATGCGGCCGGCCGCGCCCGAGGTGGCCGAGGGCCTGGCGCAGGTCGAGGCGGGCAATCGCTCCTCGCGCCTCGCGACCCTGCGCGGCCGAGCCGCCGCTGCCGAGCAAGCGGAGCGTTGGGCAGAGGCGGAGGGGCTCTACCGGGAGGCGCTGGCGCTCGAGCCGGGCGTTTCCTTCGCCACCGAGGGGCGCGAGCGAACGGCTGTCCGTGCGCGTCTCGATGCCTCGCTGCAAGGCGTGGTCGACGATCCGCAGCAGGCCCTGCGTCCGGTGGTGCGCGAGATGGCCCGTGTCTGGCTGGAACAGGCCGCCCAGCAGCCCGCACCCCGGACCCGGCTGCAGCAGCAGGCGGTCACGGTGGCCCGTCTGGTCGCCGCGGCCGAGCGTCCGGTCCGGTTGGTGATCGAGTCCGATGGCGAGACCCAGGTGACGGTGCTGCGTACGCGCCGCCTCGGTGCCGTGACCCGCGAGGCCGTGGAGGTGCTCCCGGGAACCGTGGTCGTCGTCGGTACGCGACCGGGGTATCGTGACGTCCGGCGGGAGCTGCAGGTGGTGCCCGACAGCAACCCGCCGCCCGTGTCAGTGCGTTGCGAGGAGAGGATCTGATGGCCTTGCCGGTGCACCAGGTGATGGTCCACGAACCGCTGGGGGAGCGCTCGTTCGCGCTGGCGGAGCTGCCGCTGTCGATAGGCGGCCCCGGGGCCCATTTGCTGTTGCCGGAGGTGTCGGCCGGCGAGGTGGCCGCCCATCTCGGGGCGCATGAGGATCGCGTGTTTCTCCAACCGGCCGCAGGGAGTATGCGCTGGTGGCGTGAGGGGAGTGCAGTCGAGGCCGCGGTATGGCTGCAGCCCGGCGACCGTTTCGAGGCGGTCCAGGGGGGCAGCGTGCCGGCGACGCTGGCGACCCTGCAGGTGACCCTCGAAGGCGGGACGCTGCATCTCGACCTGCAACACGCCGGCGGGGCGAACGTGACCCCACCGCCGGTACTCGACGGAACCGCGCTGGAAAGCCTGGAAGCCGCCGGAAGCGGTGAACGCTGGATACGCCCGGTGCCGTTCGAGGTGCCGGTCATGGCCGGTGCACCACAGCCCCTGCCGGAGGCGGTGACGGCACCGGTACCCCGCTGGCGCATCGCCGCCGCCACCACCGCCGCGACTTTCGTCACCGCCCTGATGCTGTTCTTCTTCGTTGCCGGTGCCGTGCAGGTGCGCGTATCACCGGACTTGTCTCCCGACGAGGTGGATTTCCAAGGTACCTGGCTCGACTTCGGCCTGGGTGGCAGCCATCTGGTCTGGCCCGGCGAGTACAGTGTGCGGGTCGGCAAGCAAGGCTACCTGTCTGGTACCACCCGCGTGACGGTGGGCAGCGAGCCCCAGGTACTGCGCATCGTGCTCGCCAAGGCCCCGGGTGTCCTGGTCGTGGACACCGGTGGCATTGCCGGCAAGGCCAGCGTGGCCGGTGGCCCGCCGGTGACGGTGCCCGGGCGGCTCATGGCCCCCGCCGGAGCGCAGGAGTTGGTGGTGAGGGCGCCGAAGTATCGTGATGCACGCGTGACCCTGCAGGTCGACGGTGCGGGCGCGGAACAAGCCGTGAAAGTCACGCTCGAGCCCGCTTTTGCTGCCATCACTTTCGAGTCGCAGCCCGCCGGGGCGAGCGTGCGCGTTGACGGCGACGAACTCGGGCGTACCCCGCTGACGGTCGATGTCGGTGCGGGTCGCCGCGCCGCGGAGTTCCTGCTCGACGGCTACGCGCCGTTCAAGGCGGACTTCACCGTGATTGCGCGCGAGTCGCAGCGCGTGGGTCCGGTCCCCTTGCGTCGGCCACCCGCCGTGGTGGAGGTGCTGTCGGACCCGGCCGATGCCCAGGTGAGCGTCAATGGCCAATACCGTGGCAGGACGCCGCTGGTACTCACGCTGGAGGTCGAGCAGGCAGCGCAACTGGCAATCTCGCGACTGGGCTACCAGACCATGCAGCGCACCCTGCGTCTGGCCCCCGGGGCGCGGGTCCGCGAGCGCATCGTCCTCGAGGCGCAGATCGGCGAGGTCGCGGTGACCGGGACGCCGGCCGACGCCCAGTTGTTCGTGGATGGCATCGCGCGGGGTGCGGCCAATCAGCTGTTGCGGCTGCCCGCAGCGCCCACCCGCCTCGAGGTGCGACGCGACGGCCTCGAGCCTTTCGCCACCACGGTGACGCCGCGGGTCGGCTTCCGGCAGGAAGTGCGTTTTGCGCTGCTGTCGGCGGCCGAACGCCGTGCGGCGGCACTGCCGGCGGTGCGCCGCACCGCCCTCGGGCAGGAGCTGCGCCTGATGCCTGCGGCCACCTACACCCTCGGCAGTCCGCGCCGCGAGGCCGGGCGGCGCAGCAACGAGGCACAGCGCGTCGTCGAGTTGCGTCGTCGCTATTACCTCGCCACGCGCGAGGTCACCAACGCCGAGTTCCGGCAGTTCCGCAAGGAGCATCTCTCCGGGGTGTTCAAGCAGGAGACGCTCGATCTCGACAACCGACCGGTGGTGAACGTGGCCTGGGCCGATGCCGTGGCCTTCTGCAACTGGCTGTCGGCCAAGGACGGACTGTCACCGGCTTACGTGCCGGGCAACGACGGCAAGCTCGTGCTCGCCGAGCCGGTGACCACTGGCTATCGTCTGCCGACCGAGGCGGAGTGGGAGTTCGCGGCGCGCTGGGATGGTACGGCGCCGCGGCAGAAGTATCCCTGGGGAAACGCGCTGCCCGTCGCCCCGCGCAGCGGTAATTACGCCGACGCGCAGGCGGTCTACCTCACCCAGTCGGTCATTGCCGGTTACGACGATGGCTTCCGCACCACCGCACCCGTCGGCAGCTTTGCGCCCAATGCCCTCGGCCTGTTCGACCTTGGCGGCAACGTGGCCGAGTGGACGACGGACGCGTACCAGGTTTTCGCCGAGGGTGCCGAGTTGGCGGTGGATCCGTTGTCCCGGGGGGGCAATGGCCAGTACACGGTGCGTGGCGCCCATTGGTTGAGTTTCGCGCCGGGCGAGTTGCGTGCGGCGTGGCGTGACAACGGCAGTGGCCCCCGACAGACCGTGGGCTTCCGTCTCGCGAGGTATGCCGAATGAAACGATCCTTCTCCGCCGGCATGTTGTTGGCGATGACTGCCGGCATGGTGGCGCTCGCGCTGGCGCAGGTGCCGGCCGCCGAGTCGCCGACGCCCTCATCGGCCACGGCGCCACCACCGGCGTCCCCAGCGGTACCCGCGCCATCGGCTGTACCGGGAAGCCCGCCGCCTGCGGCTGTCAAGGCGCCGACCGCCTCGCCCGAGCGCTTCGAGCCCACCGACAAGGTGCGGGCGGACTTCGACGTTTCCTTTCCCATCGACATCTGATCGCGCGCAGGTTCCTCCATGCAAGCCACCAGTCCCCGCAGCAACCTGCTCTTCGAGTCGGTCGCACTGATTGCCATCTTCGTCCTCGTCCATGCCTGCTACATCGGCTACATCCGTCCACAGGCGAATGCGGAGCTGGCGATGCAGGCCGAGGCGATGCGCGCCGACCCCAACTACGTTCCCGACCGCAGTTTCGCGGTGATTGCCAAGGACTACGAGCAGGAAGTCTGTTTCGTGTTCACCTTCTGGGCCCTGCTGGTGATGGGGCGGAAGGGCCTCCAGGCCAATCGCGAACGCGCCCTGGTGGACAAGGACCTCATCGGGTTGCGCGAGGGCATGCGTGTCCTGCCGGAGGACACCCGTGAATACCTGCGGCACCTCGATCAACTGCCGGCCGAGGCCCGTCAATCCCTGCTGCCGCGGGCACTGTACGCGGCACTGGAGCGTTTCGGGGCCACGCGGAGCGTCAGTGATGCCTCGATCGCGGCACGCAATGTCTGCCAGATGGAGGCCGATCGCATGGATACCGAGTTGTCCATGACGCGATTCGTCGCCTGGGCCATTCCCGCGATCGGTTTCGTGGGTACGGTGCGCGGTATCGGCGAGAGCCTGCAGCAAGCCCACAAGGCCATCGAGGGCGATGTCACCGGCGTGACCGCCGGTCTCGGCGTCTCGTTCAACTCGACGCTGATCGCCTTGTCGCTCAGCATCATCGTGATGTTCGTGCTGCACCAGCTGCAGCTTATCCAGGAACGCATGGTGCTCGACACGGAGTCCTATGTCGACGAGCGTCTCCTGCGCCACCTGCACGTCCGCTGACCATGCTGGCGCTCGACCTCAACAGCGGTCTCCACGAGATCCTCGACGGCCCCGACGAGCCGGTTCGTCGGGTGCCCGGTCTGGCGCTGCTCGAGCCACCGCTGGCGCTGTTCGGTGCGGCGGCGGCGCGGCGTGCGCGCCTGGCGCCGCTGTTCGTCTCGCGCAGCCATTGGGAACATCCGGACGACACCGGCCTGTCACGCGGGCTACCGGGTGTCAGGACCCGCGGCGAAGTGGCCTACGCGCAAGTGGCCAGCCTGTGGCCGGTTGCGGCCCGCCCGGGAAGGGTGACCGTGTCGCCTGCCGCCGGTCCCGAGGACATCGCCCGACTGGCCGGCCTGTTCGTCGCTGCCGCCCGCGAGCCGACTGCCTGGATTGACGCCGCCGTGGCGGCCACGGCCTCGAGGCCAGCCTCGCGGCGGGCCTTGTGGGTCGAGGCCGAGGCCGGCCGGACGGTACTCGCCGAGTTGCTGCGCGAGCCGGCTGCCGCCGACGCTGGCTGGATCGTGCGGCGCGGCCGGGTCGAGGTGAGTCGCGCCGTTGGACTCACCGCCATCGACGAGGCGATGGCCCGGGCCATCTCGCAGCAGTTCCTCAAGACGGCGCGCTTCGATCCGCTGGCGGTGGCGGCGTCGGAGCAGGCGCTGCACAACGCCTTGCCGGACTTGCAGGCCACGCTTGCCCGGGGCGAGCCGGCCGTGGTCGCACTGGGCGAGGGCGCCGGACGCCGCGAGATTGCCGTCGATGGCGCTGCCTTGGCAGCAGGCTGTGCGGCGCTGGTCGCCGAGGTACTGCGTCTGGTGCAATCCGCACGGCAGGCCGGCGAACCGCTGACGGTGCATCTGGGATCCCGCCTGGCGGTGCTGCCCGGACTCGGCGAAGCCTTGCGGGCCTTGGGCGAGCTGCAGGTGGATTGCCTGCCCATCGGGGCTGCCGCTGCGGGTGCCTGCGCTGCCCCGGTGGCGGACGACGGCGCCGGTCAGGAAGCCCGCTGGCTGACGGCGCTTGCCGCTGTCGCTCCACAGGAGGTGGCGGCAGCACCCCTCGCGGCGCATGACGTGCCGACGCACGTGCTCTGGCAGGGGCGGGCATGGCCGTTGACGCCCCGGCCACTGCGACTGGGGCGCGCGCCGGCTGGCGATGGACTGCGGCTCGACGGGCCCGCCGCGGGCTTGTCGCGCGAGCATTGCCAACTGCTGCTCGCCGGTGGCGAGGCGGTCGTGGAGGATCTCAGCACCTATGGCACTTGGCTCAACGGCGAGCGGGTACGAAGCCGGGCACGCCTGCGGGTCGGCGACGTGCTGCGGCTCGGGATGCCGGGCGTCGAACTGCAGCTGGTGGCGGTCGAGCCGCCGCTGCCCGGCGGCGGTTGAGGGCTTTCCATGGCACGCCGCAAGTTCGACATCTTCAGCATGTCCTTTCTGGACGCCATCTGCTGCGGATTCGGCTCGGTGGTGCTGCTGTACGTGTTGATCTCGGCGCAGGGCAAGCTCTATGTCGAGAAGCAGACCGATGATCTCCGCGCGCAGGCGCTGCTGGTCGAGCAGCAGGTGCTCGAGGGACGGAAGAATCTCGTGGTGCTGCGCAACGCCCTGGCGTTGACCGAGAACCGCGAGGTCGAGGCGCGGGGTGCGGCGACCCAGGCGGCGGAGTCGTTGGCGCGGGAACAGGACCAGGCGATCCAGGCGGAGAATAGGCGCTGGCGCGCCAGCGGCGTCTCGAGCGGCTGAAGGCCGATATTGCCGCCCTCGAGGAAGGTGCGAAAAGGCTGGAGGCCACGGCGAAGCGACCAGTGCCCGGCGGCGGGTCCGTGCGCCCCCGGGCAGGTGACGGCAACCGCTTGTACCTGACCGGGATCCGGGTCGGCGGGCAGCGCGTGCTGTTCCTGGTGGATGCTTCCGCCAGCATGCTCGACGAGACCGTGGTCAACGTCGTGCGTACCCGCAACATGGCCGATTCGGTCAAGCTGCGGACCGAGAAATGGCGCCAGACGGTGGCCACCGTCGATTGGCTGGCCACGCAGCTCCAGCCGGGTACGCAGGCGCAGTTCTATGTTTTCAATACGCAGCCGCGACCCTTGGTCGCCGGCTCGCTGGACAAGTGGCTGCCGGTGGACGGCAAGACGGTGGCGGCGGCACTTGACCAGTTGCGCAAGACGGTACCGGCGGATGGCACCAGCCTCGAGAACGCCTTTGCGGCGGCGGCGCGCCTCCAGCCGGCCCCGGACCTGATCCTCCTGGTCACCGACGGCCTACCGACGCAGGGCGCCAGTGCGCCATTGATCAAGAAGGTGGTGGACGGTGATGACCGCATGAAGCTCTTCGAGCGCGCGGTGAAGGTCCTGCCGCGGCGCGTGCCCGTGAGCACCATCCTCATGCCGATGGAGGGCGACCCGCAGGCGCCCTTCCTGTTCTGGCGATTGGCGAATGCGACTGGCGGTGGCGTGATGAGTCCCGCCAAGGACTGGCCATGAGACCGGTCCGGGAACGCACGTCATGAGATCACGCCGTCGCGACCGCGACTTCCAGATCTTCAGCATGTCCTTCCTGGACTGTATCTGCTGCGCCTTCGGTGCACTGATCCTCATCATGGTGCTGACGCAGATCGGAACCCCGCAGGTGATCGAGGACACCGAAGTCGACATGCGTGGCCTGATTGCGCAGCGCGAGCGCGAGTTGGTGGTGTTGCGCGGCGAGGTGGCGGCGCTCGACCGCCGCCTGTCGGGACGCAAGGAGCAACTGTCGGAGTTGCGCGCTCGCGTTGCCCAGTTGCGGGCCCAGCTGGACCGCGTGCAGGGCCAGTTCAAGGCCTCGACACAGGATGCCGAGGTGGCGGCCCAGCTCGAGGGCAAGCTGTCGGTCGCGCAGCAGACCCTGAGCGCCGAGATGCAGCGCCTGCTCGGGCAGCGCTACCAGCGCGCCAAGGACGCTCCCGTCGGCGGCATTCCGGTCGACAGCGAGTACATCATCTTCATCGTCGATACCTCGGGCTCGATGCAGAACTACAGCTGGCGTCTGGCGGAGCAGAAGCTGCGCGAGGTGCTGGAGGTCTACCCCAAGGTGAAGGGCATCCAGGTGCTCGAAGACGAGGGCGGGTACATGTTCGGCGAGTACCGCGGCAAGTGGATTCCCGACTCGAAGGAGCGGCGCAAGGTCATCCTCGACCGTTTCCGCAACTGGCAGTCCTTCTCGAACTCCAGCCCCGTCGAGGGCATCGTCGCCGCCATCCGCACCTTCTGGACGCCCGAACACAAGATCTCGATCTACGTGTTCGGCGACGAATTCACCGGCGGCTCGGTGCAGCAGGTCGTGGAGCAGGTCGATCGCATCAACCGCAGCGGTCGTGACGGCGGCGATCGTCTGGTGCGCATCCATGCCATCGGCTTTCCCCTGGACCCGGCCGCGCCGCAGTTCACGGGCGTCCGCTTCGCCACGCTGATGCGCATCATCTGCCAGCGGAACGGTGGCACTTTCGTCGGGCTGACCCGATGATTCCCGCGGGCGGCTTGCCGCTGACCCCGTGCTGCCGGCACACTCGGCGTTGGGCCATGGGGGAACGGCAATGACTCGGGACGCGTTGCGGCGATTCGCCCTGGCGGGCGCGGTGGGCCTGCTGGCGGGTTGCGGGGCGATGGAAATCCGCCCGGTGGATCGCTCCCCGGCGCCTTTGGTCGAGCCGCTCCCGCTGGATGCGGGGCTGCACCTCGATGCGGAGTTTCGCAAGTACGTCCACAAGGAACAGCGCTGGAATGCCGATTGGGTGATTGCCCTCGGCGAGGCGGGCGTGACCCACGCCACGCGGGTGGCCAAGGCCAGTTTCCGTGCCGTTCGCGAGGTGAAGGGGCCCGATGCGATCGGCGAACCGCCAGTCCACCTGGTGCTGTCGCCGCGGATCGAGGAGTACGCCTTCGTCACGCCGCGCGATGCCGGCGGCGCGCTCTATCAGGCGACCCTGCGTTTCCGCATGAACGTCCATGACGCACAGGGTCGGCTGGTGGACTCGTTGATCTACACCGGCTACGGTGCCGCTGCCGGCGGCGGCATGTCCAGTCAGCAACCGCTGGTCGAGGCGACCGAGGCGGCGCTCCGCGATGCCGGGGCGAAGTTCCTGACCGAGTTTCCCGTGCAGCCGGTCATCCAGCAGTTGCTGCGTGGCGAAGCACCGACGCCGGTCACGCTGCCGGCGGTACCGACGGCGGGTCCTGGCCCGGCGTCGGGGGAGACGCCGTCGTTGCCGGGGGCAGCGGGTCCGGTGGAGCCGGCGTCGGTGCCGTCTCCTCCACCGCTCCCGGCGTCACCTCCGGCGCCACCTCAGTGACTTTCGGAGCGCCTTCCTGCCGGGCAGGCAGGCGATCCGATTTCAAGTTGCGGCTGGTGAAC
>JBJTPC010000367.1:0-2135 GCA_046074905.1 Gammaproteobacteria bacterium | reverse complement strand
CGGCAAGGGCGTGCTGCTGGTCCGCAATCCGGAGGGCCGCTGGAGCAACCCCGCCTTCATCACCGTCGGCGGCGTGAGTTTCGGCTGGCAGTTCGGTGTACAGACCGTGGATGTCGTGCTGGTGTTCACCACCCGCCAGAGCATCGAGGGTGTCACCGGTGGCAAGCTGACGCTGGGTGCGGATGCCTCGCTGGCCGTGGGACCGCTGGGTCGGCAGGCGTCAGGCGCGACCGACAGCAGCTTCGCCTCGGAGGTTTACGCCTACTCGCGTGCGCAAGGACTGTTCGCCGGCGTGGCACTCGACGGGGGCGTCATCGCCATCGACCGCAAGGCCAACGCGCGCTTCTATCAGAAGCCCGGCGTACTCGCCTCGGAGATCTTTGCGCCCGGTGCCCCGCAGCCGCCCTACAGCGGACAGCGGGTTACCATCGCGGTGACCAACCTCACCGATCAGGCACGCACGGTCACCCCACCCCCGGCGCCGCTGGCGCCGCCGATGCCGCCGCCGACGACAGCGTCCAGTACAGCAGCGGTGGCGGGGAACGAGGCGGCAGAAACAGCACCCGCCGCCACGACCCGGTCGCTCGAGTCGGCGCAGCCCACCCCGCTCCCGCCCCAGCACTGAACGCAACGACCTGGCGCGAACCGGCGTGAAGGCATGCCGCAGCGACCTCGCGGAAAATTAGTTGGTACACTTACGGGTTAGCGACGCCCGGCCAGCGCTTGCCGGCTGGGCCCCAACGCCAGGGGAACCAGAACCATGAGCGATGCGAAGATCATCTACACGCTGACCGACGAAGCACCACTGCTCGCCACCTACTCGCTGTTGCCGATTGTCGAGGCCTTCACCTCCGCGGCCGGCATCCGCGTCGAAACGCGCGACATCTCCCTGTCGGGCCGCCTGCTCGCCCATTTCGCCGATGTACTGCCGCCTGCGCAGCAGCAGGCCGACCATCTCGCCGAACTCGGTGAGCTCTGCAAGAGCCCCGACGCGAACATCATCAAGTTGCCGAACATCAGCGCGTCGGTGCCGCAGTTGAAGGCCACCATCGAGGAATTGCAGGGACAGGGCTATGCGGTGCCGGATTTCCCGGAGAATCCCGCCACGGATGCCAAGCGGGCGGTACGCGCCCGCTATGCCAAGGTGCTCGGCAGTGCCGTGAATCCCGTGCTGCGCGAAGGCAACTCCGACCGCCGGGTCGCACGTGCGGTAAAGGAGTACGCACGCAAGCATCCCCACTCGATGGGAGCCTGGTCCCCGAGCTCCGGCACCCGGGTTGCGCACATGGCCGAGGGCGACTTCTACGGGACCGAGCAGTCCGCGGTGATGCCGACCGCGGGACGACTGCGCATCGAGCAGGTCGATGGCTCGGGGCGGGTGACGGTGTTGAAGGAGACGGTCACGGTCACCGCCGGCGAGGTGATCGCCGCCAGCTTCATGAGCGCCGCCAGGCTGCGCGCCTTCTACGATGCGGAAATCGCCGAGGCCCGCTCCGAAGGACTGCTGCTGTCGCTGCACCTCAAGGCCACCATGATGAAGGTCTCGGACCCCATCATGTTCGGGCATGCCGTACGCGCCTTCTACAAGGATGTGTTCGCCAAGCATGCGGCCACCTTCGCCCGGCTGGGCGTCAACCCGAATAATGGCTTCGGCGACGTGGTGGCGAAGATCCAGTCGCTGCCGGAGGCCGAGCGCGCTGCCATCGAGGCCGACATCGTCGTCACCTACGCCTCACGACCGCCGCTGGCGATGGTCGACTCCGACAAGGGCATCACGAACCTGCACGTGCCGAGCGACGTCATCATCGATGCCTCGATGCCGGCGGCAATCCGTTCCTCGGGTCGCATGTGGGGCCCGGACGGCAAGCTGCATGACATGGTCGCGCTGATCCCCGATCGCTGCTATGCCGGCGTGTACCAGGCGGTAATCGACGACTGCAAGGCCCACGGCGCCTACGACGTGCCGACCATGGGCAACGTCAGCAACGTCGGCCTCATGGCACAGGCAGCCGAAGAGTACGGATCCCACGACAAGCCGTTCGAACTGGCGGCGGACGCGACCGTGCGCGTGGTGACCGAAGACGGGACGGTGCTGATGCAGCATGCCGCCCAACGCGGCGACATCTGGCGCATGT
>JBJTPC010000366.1:0-2633 GCA_046074905.1 Gammaproteobacteria bacterium | reverse complement strand
CCTCGCGGAATTTGCGGATCCAGCGGGCGCAATCGGGGTCGTGGCCCATCATCACGTCGGCGCCCATGCAGGCACGCACGATGTCGCCATGGAGCGGGTTGGTGATGGCGGAAGTCATGCCGGCACCGATGGCCATGGTGAGGAACGCACTGTTGATGCCGTCACGCGCCGGCAGGCCGAAGCTGATGTTCGAGGCGCCACAGGTGGTGTTCACCTTCAGTTCGTCGCGCAGGCGACGCACCAGACGCATCACCTGCTGGCCGGCGAGGTTGATGGCCCCGATGGGCATGACCAGCGGGTCGACGACCACATCGCAGGCCGGGATGCCGTGGTCCATGGCGCGATGCACGATCTTCTTCGCCACCTCGAAGCGCACGTCCGGATCCTCGGAGATGCCGGTCTCGTCGTTGGAGATGGCCACCACCGCGGCGCCGTACTTCTTCACCAGCGGCAGCACGGTCTCGAGGCGGTCTTCCTCGCCGGTGACGGAGTTCACCAGCGCCTTGCCCTTGTAGACCTCGAGCCCGGCGGCGAGCGCCGCGACGATCGACGAGTCGATGGCCAGCGGCACGTCCGTGATCGACTGCACCAGCTGGATGGCCTTGGCCAGGATCGCCGGCTCGTCCGCCAGCGGGATGCCGGCGTTGACGTCGAGCATGTGGGCGCCAGCCTCGACCTGCGCGCGCGCGTCGGCCTCGACGCGGGTGAAGTCGCCCGCGGCCATCTCGGCAGCGAGGATCTTGCGCCCGGTGGGATTGATGCGCTCACCGATGATCACGAAGGGACGATTGAAGCCGATGACGACTTCCTTCGTGGCGGAGCTGATGACGGTATCGGTCATGGGAGTGTCCTGTTGCCGATGGCGGCGGTGGAGGTTCGATGGAAAGGAAGGAGATGGATTCGGCGGGCGCCGCGGGCGGCGGCTCAGGCAGTGGCAGGGGGCGCAGCCGGCTGGTCGCGACCCGGGTACCAGGGCACACGGCCACGGAGCACTCCCGAACGCTCGACGATCTCGGGCACGCGGTCTTCCTGCTTGAAGGCCATCACGTGCACGCCGTGCACGCCCTTCATCTCGCGAATCTCCTGCATGAGATCCACGCAGAGGTTGATGCCCTCGGCCGTCTGGTCCTGGGCACCGGCGAGGCGCTTGATGACGCTGTCCGGGATGTGGATGCCGGGCACGTTGCGGCGCATCCAGTCCGCGGCCTTCGCGTTACGCAACGGGCCGACGCCGACCAGCATGAACACCTGCTCGGCGATGCCCGCATCCTCGACTGCCTGCAGGAAGTTGCGCAGCAGCGGCAAGTCGTAGCAGTACTGCGTCTGCACGAACTGGGCGCCGTTGGCGACCTTCTTCGCGAGGCGCACCGCACGGTGCTCGACCGGCGGCACGTTCGGGTTCTCGGCGGCACCGAGGAACACGCGTGGCGCCGAATCGAGCTTGCGGCCGCTCTGGAAGCGCCTCTCGTCACGCATGGTGCGGGCGATGCCGAGCAGGCTGGTGCTGTCGAGATCGAACACCGGCTTGGCCTGCGGGTGGTCGCCGGACTGCACGCCGTCGCCCGACAGGCACAGGATGTTGCACACACCCATCGCCGCGCCGCCGAGGATGTCACCCTGGATGGCGACGCGGTTCTTGTCACGGCAGGAGATCTGCATCACCGGCGCGTAGCCGGCGCGCGTCAGCAGCGCGCAGACCGCGACGCTGGACATGTGGCAGTTGGCACCGCTGCCATCCGTCGCATTGATGGCGTCGACGTAGCCGTCGAACAGCCTTGCGCGACGATAGACTTCCTCGGCATCCGCACTGTCGGGTGGTGCCAGTTCGGCCGTCACCGCGAAGCCGCCGGCGCGGAGCACGCGCTCCAGTCGGCCAGGCGAGGAGTGCCCGGGAAGGATCGGCAGCGGCTGGCCCGGCAGGGGCTCGTCGGCGAAGATCATGGCGTACCCTCCTGCTTCGGTGCGGCAGCCGGCTTGGCGGGCGCGGCCTTGGGCTTGGCGTTGGGATCCGGTTCACCGGTCTTCTCCCGCACCACCCGCAGCCACGAAGACGAACCCTCGAGGCGACGGTCCACCGGTGCCTGGACGACCTGGATTGCCGCCAGTCCGCCGTCGATGCGCCCGGCGCCCTGCCAGGCCTCGGCCCAGACGCAACGCATCTCGGGCTTCACCTCGCAATAGCCCTCGCGGCTGACGCCGCCGCAGGGACCGTTGCGCAGCTGCTTCGGGCAGTTCATCGGGCAGGACATGCCCGTGCTGCTGAGCACGCACTGGCCGCACATCTTGCAGTCGAACAGCACGCCCTTGACGTGCTTCTCGACGAAGGCCACCGGCTTCTCGGCACGGCGGTAACCGATCGCGCGCCACACCGGCGCGAGCGCCACCATGACCCGCTCGAAGTTCTTGTAGAAAGTGTTCAGGCCGCGCGCATGCCGCACCGACCAGAGACGTACCCGGTACATTCAGCCCCCCGGGGCGGCGTCGGCCGCGGCTGCGCGCTGTTCCGGCGGCAGGGTGTCGTCGTTGCCCTTGGCGCGGATGATCCGTTCCAGATCGGCATCGCTGTAGCGCGCCTCGATTTCCGCTGCCGCGGACTCCGCGGCTGCCTGGAGATCGTCGCCGCAAGGCTGCGG
>JBJTPC010000365.1:0-2310 GCA_046074905.1 Gammaproteobacteria bacterium | reverse complement strand
GACATGCGCGAGGCGCCGAGCCGCGTGCTGATGGAGGCACTGTGGGCCGCCGGTGCGCGGGTGCGCGCCTACGACCCGGTGGCGATGGAAGAGTGTGGACGCCTCTACGGGGCCCGCACCGGCGAGGCGGGTTCGCTGACGCTCTGCGCCTCGGCCGAGGAGGCCCTGCAGGGGGCCGACGCGCTGGCCATCATCACCGAGTGGAAGGAGTTCCGCAGTCCGGACTTCGATGGCCTGAAGGCCGCGCTCGCCACGCCCGTCATCTTCGACGGACGCAACCTCTACTACCCGGGCCTGATGCGTCGCCTGGGCTTCACGTACTACGGCATCGGGCGCGGCGAACGCGTGTCCGCCGCCTGATCCTTCCCGAGGAATCTCCGTGGAAACAATGAATGTCCCGCTGCTCGACCTGAAGCCGCAGTTCGCGCCGCTGAAGGCCGAGATCATGGCTGCCATGGAACGCATCTGCGATTCGCAGATGTTCATCCTCGGTCCCTCGGTCACGGCCCTCGAGAAGGCCTGTGCCGAATACTGCCAGTCGGCCCACGGCATCGGCGTCAGCTCCGGCACCGATGCCCTGCTGCTGGCACTGATGGCGCTGGACATCGGACCCGAGCACGAGGTCATCACCAGCCCGTACACCTTCTTCGCCACCGGCGGCACCATCGCCCGCGTCGGGGCCCGTCCGGTGTTCGTGGACATCGATCCGGCCACCTTCAATCTCGACGCCGCGGCGGTGCAGGCGTTCATCGACAGCCAGTGCGAGCGCGCCCACGGCGAGCTCGTGAACCGCCGGACCGGCGGCATCATCAAGGCGCTGATGCCGGTTCACCTCTACGGGCAGGTCGCGGACATGGCGCCCCTACTGGAGATTGCCCGCCGTTACGGACTGAAGGTGATCGAGGATGCGGCGCAGGCCATCGGCGCCGAGTACCTGCACGGCAAGCGGGCCGGTTCGATGGGCGATGTGGGCTGCCTGAGTTTCTTCCCCACCAAGAACCTCGGTGCCTTCGGCGATGCCGGTCTGTGTACCGCGCAGGACGACGACCTCGCCGAGCGGCTGCGCGTGATGCGCGTGCATGGCGGCAAGCCGAAGTATTACCACGGCGTCATCGGCGGCAACTTCCGCATCGACGAACTGCAGGCGGCGGTGCTGGAGATCAAGCTCCGCCATCTCGATGGCTGGACGCGGGGTCGCCAGCGCAACGCGCAGTTCTACGAGCGCGCCTTCACCGCCGCCGGGCTGGCCGGCAAGGTGCGCCTGCCGCAGGCCAAGGCCGGCTACCGTCACGTGTGGAACCAGTACATCATCCGCGCACCCCGCCGTGACGAACTCCGCAAGTACCTGGCCGACAACGGTGTCGGCACCGAGATCTACTACCCCGTGCCGCTGCACCTGCAGACCTGCTTCGCCTCGCTGGGCTACAAGCCCGGCGATTGCCCGGAGAGCGAGCGGGCGGCACAGGAGACGCTGGCGCTGCCAATCTTCACCGAACTCACCGAGGAACAGCTGGCCTATGTGGTCACCTGCATCTCGGGCTTCTACTCCTGAATCGACGGAGTTCCACGGAATGAAACTCGTCCCTGTCATCCTCTCCGGCGGTGCCGGTTCCCGGCTGTGGCCGCTGTCACGCGAGCAGTTCCCCAAGCAGCTGCTGCCGCTGGCCGGCGAAAAGACCATGCTGCAGGAGACCGCCCTGCGGGTCGCGGCCTGGCCCGGGATTGCCGCGCCGATCGTGGTCGCCAACGAGCATCATCGCTTCATCGTGGCGGAGCAGATGCGCCAGGTGGGCCTGCCCCCGGCGGACCTGATCCTCGAGCCGGTCGGGCGCAACACCGCGCCGGCGGTGGCAGCCGCGGCGCTCTCCGCCCTCCAGACCGCAGGCGAGGAGGCCTTGCTGCTGGTGATGCCGGCGGACCATGTCCTGAAGGATGGCGGCACCTTTGCCGCTGCCGTGCAGGCGGGACTGTCGGCCGCGGCGGCCGGGAAGCTCGTCACCTTCGGCGTGGTGCCGACGCGGGCCGAGACCGGTTATGGATACATCCGCCATGCCGGCGGTGCCGGTCCGGTGCATGCCGTGGAGGCTTTCGTCGAGAAGCCCGATGCGGTTCGTGCGGCCGAGTACGTGGGCTCGGGTCTCTATCTCTGGAACAGCGGCATGTTCCTGCTGGGCGCACGGCGCTACCTCGAGGAACTGGGCGCACATGCGCCGGCGATGCTCGCGGCCGTCGAGCAGGCCCATGCCGGCGCCAAGCCCGACCTCGACTTCCGTCGCCTCGACAAGGCCGCCTTCGAGGCCTGCCCCGCGG
>JBJTPC010000364.1:0-2820 GCA_046074905.1 Gammaproteobacteria bacterium | reverse complement strand
GGTATCGTCGGCTCTTTTCCCACGCTCAACGCACGGCCGCTGGCCGAACTGGAACGCTGGTTCGGCCAAATCACCGGTGAACTGGCGGTCGCACGCGAGCGTGGCGAGAACCCCGCGCCCTGGGCGGCCAATCTCATCGTCCATCGCAGCAATCCACGTGCCGAGGAGGACCTCGCCCTCACGCTCCGCTACCAGCCCGAGATCGTGATCACCGCGCTGGGTACCCCGGCCGCGGTGGTCGAGGGCGTGCATGGCTATGGTGGCCTGGTGTTCGCGGACGTGAACTCCGTGGCCTTCGCCCGCAAGGCGGTGGCGGCCGGGGTCGATGGCCTGGTGCTGATTTCCTCGGGGGCCGGCGGGCACACCGGCGCCCTGACGCCATTTGCTTTCGTGGCGGCGGTGCGCGAGTTCTTCGAGGGGCCACTCGTCATCGGCGGGGGCATTGCCAACGGGCGCGCGGTCAGGGCCGCGGAGGTGCTGGGGGCAGACTTCGCCTACCTCGGCACGCGCTTCATCGCCACGGCCGAGAGCCAGGCCAGTTCCGGCTACAAGCAGATGCTGGTGGATTGCACCGAAGAAGACCTGCTCCTGACCGCGCATTTCACCGGCGTGCCCGCCAACTACCTGCGGCCGAGCATCGAGGCGGCAGGCTTGAAGCTCGAGGAACTCGGTGTACGCGCCGAGCGGAAGTTCGATCATCGCGGCAGCGAGGAGGCCAAGGCCTGGCGGGACATCTGGGCCGCCGGTCAGGGGGTGCGGCAGGTCAAGGATGCGCCCCCCGTCGCCGAACTTGTCGCTGCCCTGCGTGCGGAGTACCGGGCGGCGCGCGATGCTCCTTGAGTCGTGCGGCGGAGGCTGGCAATCCCCTCGCGATGCTCAGGCCGCAGTCGTGTTCACCGGCACCAGCCCCTTGTCGATGATCAGTTCGCTGCGGCGTTCACCTCTGCCATCCGCGCGATGAAGTGGCGCCGGTTGAAGACGAAGCCCACGAGCCCCAGCAGGCAGGCGCCACCACCCACCACCACCAGCGAATAGCGCAGCATGGATTCGTCACGGAACACGTAATCCGTGAGCAGTGCCACGGAAGTGGGCCCCACGAAGAACCCGATGGTATTGAGGGTGAAGTAGTAGAAGGCGACAATCTGCGCACGCATGGTTGCAGGGGCGATGGCGACGATGGCCGTCGAGCCGCCCGCGGTGGCAGCCGCTGCGGCCACGGCCGTCGGCAGCATCATCCATGCCACTGCCTCGGGCGTGGGCAGCAAGGGCATGACCACGTAGCAGGCGCACAGCACCGCATAGGCGCCGAAACACAGGCGCAGATAGCCGTCGAGGTGACGACGCTGGGCACGGTCCGCCAACCAGCCTCCGACGAACACGCCGACAAGGCCGGCGAAGATGCTGATCTTGCCGCGCAGTGCGATGGTGGCGCCCAGGGCAGCGGGATCGAGGTCGAACGTGCGACGCAGTAATTCGGGTACCCAGAAGCCGACCCCGTAGGCCATGATGCCCATCATCCCGAGCGCGAGATAAAGCAGGATGTAGGTGCGCCACTCGCGCAGCAGGTAGGAGATGGTCTCGCGGACCGGCGTCGCCCGCAGGTCCTCTCCGCGGTCCCGCCGGACAGGTTCACGGATGGTCAGCACCAGCGCGGCAATGAGCAGGCCCGGCAGTCCCACCCAGAGGAAGACCTGCTGCCAGGGCGCCAACACGCCGAGGAAGGGGACAGCCACGGGACCTTGCTCCTTGAGTGTCGGATAAAGCTTGCCGCCGATGATGCTGGCGATGCCGCCACCGCTCGAGACGCCAGCGCTGTAGAGGCCGATGGCCCTGCCCAGGCGCTCCTTGGGAAAGTAGTCCTTCATGATCGACAAGGCCGAAGGATTCAGGGCGGCTTCGCCGGCACCCACTCCGACCCGTGCCATGAACAAGCCGGGATAGGTGGTTGCCAGGCCGCAAGCGGCGGTCATGAGGCTCCAGAAGGCGATGCCACCGCAGATGATCCTGCGGCGGTTGGCGCTGTCTGCCAGCCAGGCAAGACCGATGCCGAAAAAGGTATAGAAAACCGCGAAGGCACCACCGAGCAGGAAGCTGATTTCCGTGTCGGAGATGCCGAGATCCTGCCGGATATCCGGCACCAGCATCGAGATGATTTCGCGATCGATGAAGGCGAGGATGTAAGCCAGTAACAGCACCACCACGACATACCAGGCATAGAGAGGATGCGGGTAGGGCGCTGCGGCCGGCGCGGCCGGCGAGCCATTGGACAGGCTGGACATCGAAGACTCCCCCGAAAGTTTCTGCCGGTGGGCCGGCATTGTTGGCAACACGAGTGTGGCAGAAAGCAGAGGGCGGCTGAAGTGCCAGATTCCGGAACGTCACTGGCCATCGGCAAGCCGCTGGAAACGCCGGCCTGCTCGAACTCTTGTGTGCTGCCCCACCGATTTCGAGTGAACGGAAGCCGATGCTGGTTGGAACGGACGGTCAACCCGTAGTCCAGTCGATGCCATCGGCCAACTGTCCGTCACCTTCGGGGGAGCAGACCGTTGTCGCGATTGATTGACTATCGCCTGCACGATGGCAGGGCTTGCGCAGTATCGCGGCATGCGATGCCGCATGCCGGCCTTGAATACACCCCTGCAGTGGCGCAGCGCACTGCGGGTCTTTACGACCTGGTGCGTCATGTGATCCCCGCCGTGGAGTGGCCGGCCATAGCGCCGCTCGTCGATGATATCCAGCGACTGAAGCGCGAGCGGAATGCCGTGGTGCTGGCGCACAACTACATGACCTCCGACATCTACTTCTGTGTCGGCGACTTCC
>JBJTPC010000363.1:0-7560 GCA_046074905.1 Gammaproteobacteria bacterium | reverse complement strand
CTCCCGGGGTGGGTAATGGAAGGCCGTGGCGCCGCGCCAATGCAATTCTCCCGCCAGTGCCACGGCCGGCCCCAGTACCAGCAGGGCCGGCGAGGCGATTTGCCACTCGCGTACCGCGAGCACCAGATGCCCGAGTGTGGTCAGCACCGTGCGCTGCTCCGGCCGCCCGCCATTCTCGATGATGGCCACGGGCCAATCCGCCGCGCGCCCCCGGGCAAGCAGCTCGCGTTGTACTCGCGACACCTGCCGCAAGCCCATGTAGAGCACCAGCGTGCCCTCATCGACAGCCAAGGCTGACCAGTCGGTCTCGTCGGCGGACCCACGACAATGGGCGGTGGCGAAGCGCACGCTGCGCGCCAGCTCGCGGTGGGTCAGCGGCAGTCCCGCCTGGGCGGCCGCAGCCAACGCCGCCGTCACGCCGGGAACCACCGCGTAAGGAATCCCGGCCTCGCGCAGGCAAAGGAGCTCCTCGCCGCCACGACCGAAGACGAAGGGATCTCCGCCCTTCAGCCGCACGACGTGTCGACCCTCGCGTGCATGCTCGAGCATGAGGCGGTGAATCTCCTCCTGCGTCACCGAGTGGCCCCCACCTTCCTTGCCGACCTCGATCTGCAGCGCATCGCGCCGGGCGAGCGCCCGGACCTCCGCCGTCACCAGGCGATCGACCAGCACCACGTCAGCGGTCTGCAGGGCCTGGAGGCCAGCGATGGTCAGCAGTCCCGCTTCGCCGGGTCCGGCACCGACCAGCGTCACCTGACCCACCATCGGTCCGGCAGTCCCGTCGGCTGCGAGGCTCGCCAGCAGGGCGTTTTCCGCCTCCGTCTCGCGACCAGCCCGCACCAGTCGGGCGACTTCACCGTCCATCCAGCGGTCATACAACCGACGACGCCGCGCCGGCGCCGCCACTGCCTGCGTCACCCGTTCACGGCAGCGGGCAAAGAAGCCCGCGAGACGACCCAGTCCCTGATCCAGCAGCAACTCGATATCGCGGCGTACGCGGCGCGCCAGCATGGGCGCGGTGCCCCCGGTCGATACCGCCACCAGCAAAGGAGAGCGGTCGATCACGGCCGGCACGATGGCGCTGCAGCGGGCCGCGTCATCCACCACGTTGACGAACTTGTGCGCCTGCTCGCCCGCGGCAGCCACGGCCGCGTTCACCGCCACATCATCCGTGGCAGCGACCACGAACCAGGCTTGCTGGAACCAGCCGGCCGAGAGGACGGCTGACGCCTCGGCCGGCAGGTTGGCGACCACATGCAACAACTCGGTCCGCTGTTGCCGCTCTGCGGTCAGCAGGGGGTGCAACTGCGGCGCAACGATCGTCACGCGGGCCCCGGCCTCGAGCAGGGCCAGCACCTTGCGCAATGCCACCTCGCCACCTCCCACCACGGTCACATCGCGCCGTTGCAGGTCGAGGAACAGGGGAAAGTGCCGCATGACCGATGAGTCCCCTAGATGGAGTAGTCAGGCTCGTGGAGCCCGCACTCGCGCTTGAGGCCGAAGAATCGCGTGCCCTCTTCGGAGCCCGCCTCGGCAAGCGAGCGCGTCGTGTGCCAATCCCCGATGGACACGTATCCCTGCTCCCACAGCGGGTGATAAGGCAAATCGTGGCGCTTGAGGTACTGCCCGACGTCGCGGTCGGACCAGTCGGCAATCGGCGCCACCTTGAACCGGCCCTCCTGTACGCCGAGCAACGGCACCCCGGCGCGGCTGGCGGACTGGCTGCGGCGCAAGCCGCTGAACCAGGTGCGTGCGCCCAACTCGGCGAACTTGCGCCGCATGGGCTCCACCTTGTTCAGCTGGTTGTAGCGCTCGATACCCTCGAGTCCCTGCTCCCAGAGGCGCCCGAAGCGCGCCTCCTGCCAGCCTGCACTCAAGTCGGCCCGCGCCACCGCGAGGCGCAATCCGAGGCGCTGCTGCAAGGTATCGATGAAGCGATAGGTCTCGGGGAACAGGTACCCGGTATCGACCACCACCACGGGCGTTGTCGGTGCCTGGGTGACGACGAGGTGCAACATCACCGCAGCCTGGGCACCGAAACTCGAGGACAGCACGTGAGGTCCCGGCAAGCGGGCCAGCGACCACGCCACCCGCTCCTCGGCCGAGAGCGGCTCGAGCTCCGCAGCGAGGTGGGCGCGCAGATCCGCATCCGCAAGCGCCTCCGGGGGCGCAACTGCCAACGATTGCTCCCGCAAGGTGCTCACGCCGGCTCCCGTTCCTGCGGTGCCGGCGGTACCACGACGCCGCTACGCGCTGTCCAATCACCAAACGATTCGCCGGCGCGTCGCCCGGCGACCCAGGCGGCGATCAGCGGGTCGAGCGCGGCGAGAATCGCGCTCTCGTCGAGGTTCTCGCGGTAGAGGGCATTGAGGCGTGTACCGAGGGCGTCGGCACCCAGCATCAGGTTGTAACGGCCCGGCGCCTTGCCGACCAGCCCGATCTCGGCCACGTACGGTCGACCGCAGCCGTTCGGACAGCCGGTGATGCGCACACTGACCCGTTCGCCGGCCGCACCATGACGGGCCAGCAGTCCATCGACCTTGGCGCAGAAGTCCAGCAGATAGCGTTCCGCTTCCGCCATCGCAAGTGAGCAGGTCGGCAGGGCGACGCAGGCGATGGCGTCAAGCGCGACCGGCGTTGCCGTCTCGTGCAGCCCCAGACCATACTCCGCGACCCAGGCATCGACGGCGGCTTTCTCGCTGGCCGGCAGGTTGGCCAGCTGCAGGTTCTGGTTCGGTGTCAGGCGCAGTTCGCCGATACCGCGCTCGGCAAAGACCCGCAAGCCGGAGAGCCACTTCGCGGAAGCACCGTCGACGATGCGTCCGCCGGGAACGCGCAGCGTGAGATGCCAGCGTCCATCCTCGCCCTCCTCCCAACCAAAGCGGTCACCCCGGGTGGTGAAGACGAACGGGCGCGGTGACTCGAGCGGGCCGCCGAGACGCCGGAACAACTCTTCCTTGAACCAGGCGACGCCCCGATCCTGGATCGTGTACTTCAGTCGGGCATGCTTGCGATTGGTACGGTCACCGAAGTCGCGCTGCGTGGTGAGGACCGCGGCCGCCACCTCGTTCAGCCGCGTCTTCGGCAAGTAGCCGATGACGTTGGCAAGACGCGGGAACGTGGCGGACTCGCCGTGCGTGGCACCCAGACCACCGCCGACGGCGAGATTGAAGCCCGCGAGGCTGCCGTCCTCCACGATGGCGATGAACCCGAGGTCCTGGGTATAGATGTCCACATCGTTGTGCGGCGGCACCACGATTGCCGCCTTGAACTTGCGTGGCAGGTATACCGGACCATAGAGGGGTTCGGGTTCGGCCTCGCCGACCAGCTTCTCGCCGTCGAGCCAGCTCTCGTGATAGGCGCGCGTCTGCGGCAGGAGATGTTCGGAAAGCCCTCGGGCGCAGGCATGGATCTCGGCATGCAAGGCGCTTTGTGCGGGGTTGATGCCGGCCATCACGTTGCGGTTCACGTCACCGCAGGCCGCGATGCAGTCGATGGCCACCTGGTTCATCGCCATGAACGTCGGCTTCAGGTGACGCTTGACCACACCATGCACCTGGAAGGCCTGGCGGGTGGTGAGCTTCAGCGTACCGTTGCCGAAGGTCCGGGTGATCGCATCGAGCGCCAGCCACTGCTGCGGCGTCGCGGTGCCGCCGGGCAGGCGGGTACGGATCATGAAACTGTAGGCGGGCTCGAGCTTCTGCTGCCGACGCTCCTCGCGCTGGTCACGGTCATCCTGCTGGTAGCTGCCATGGAACTTGATCAGCTGGGTGTCATCCTCGGCGATGGCACCGGTGACGGGATCGGCGAGGCTCTCCACCAGCGTGCCGCGCAAACCACGACTGCGCGTCTTGATGCCTTCGACGGGCGAGAGGGGGGGCACCACGGGCCCCTTGACGGCTTCAGTAGACATCGCGCAGATACCGCTTGGTGGACGACAGTTCGGACAGCCAGGCCTCGGCAGCCTCGGTGTCGAGATTGCCGTGATGTTGTGCCACCTCGCGCAGGGCTGCATGGACATCCGGCGCCATGCGTGTGGCATCGCCGCAGACATAGAGGCTGGCGCCGCCCTGCAGCCACGACCACAGCTCCGCACCGCGCTCGCGCAGACGGTCCTGCACGTAGATCTTGCGCTCCTGGTCCCGCGAAAAGGCGAGATCCAGGCGGTGCAGCACGCCCTTCTTCAGCGCCTGCTGCCACTCGAGTTGATAGAGGAACTCGGTATCGAAGTGGCGGGCACCGAAGAACAGCCAATTCCGGCCGGTCGCCCCCAGCTCCGCACGCTCCTGGACAAAGGCGCGGAACGGCGCGACGCCGGTGCCGGGCCCGATCATGATGACGTCGCGCGCCGTGTCCGCGGGAAGACGGAAGTGGGTGTTGCGCTCCAGGTAGGCGGTCACCATGGCGCCGGCCAGACCGCGTTCCAGCAGATGGTTGGAAGCGGCGCCCTCCGGCACGGTTGCGACGGTGAGATGGACCTCGTCACCGACCGCACGCCGACTGGAGGCAATCGAGTACAGGCGCGGCGCCAAGGGCCGCAGCACCCCGAGCAATTCGGCAGCGGTCCATTCCCGGCCAGGCTGCACCGGGAAGCGCTCGAGCACGCCGGCAACATCCGCACCGGCCACGAAGGCCGACAATCGTGCGGTGCCGGCCGGTGAGGCTTCGAGCAGTGCGGCCAACTCGGCGGCACCGGAGCGCTCCGCCTGGGCCTCGAGGAACGGCCGGGCCAGACGGGTCAACTCCAGATGCTGCCCGAGCCACTCGCCGAGCGGCCGCTCCTGCTTGCCACGCGTGACCAAACGATCGGCCGCGGCGCCACCGAGTCGGGCAAGGACGCGCTCGACGATCCCCGGCGGATTGTGCGGCCAGATGCCGAGAGCATCCCCGGGCTCGTAGGCAAAACCCTCGCCACCCGCCAATTCGTAATGCACCACGGCCCGTGACGCCTGCCGCGCGACGATCCGCTGCGCAGCCAGCACGGCCACTTCCCGCGGGTGGTCGCGGTCGGCATCCCGTAGCACGGGAGCGGATGGCGCCCATGCGGTGATGGACACCGCGGCGTGACCGACAGCAGGCACCGGGACGGCCGCAACGGCGGCCCCCAGCCAGGCCTCGGCCTCGTCCGCATACTCCACATCGGCGTCGACCCGGGCGAGTAGCCGGCGACCGCCCAGGGCCGCGAAGCGCTCGTCGAGGAACTTGCCGGCTTCGCAGAACTGCGGATAACTGGAGTCCCCGAGGCCGAACACCGCAAAGGCGGTACCGTCCAGCTTCGGCGCCTTGCGGCCCGCCAGCAACTCCCACAGACCCCTGGCCTCGTCGGGTGGCTCGCCGTCGCCCTGGGTGCTCGCCACCGCAAACAGCGTACGCGCCGCCGACAGGGTCTTGGCGTCGCCCTCCCCGGCCGGAACCACCCTGACAGCCTGGCCCGCCGCGACCAGTCGCTCGCGGAGTTTCTCACCCAGACGCCGCGCGTTGCCGGTCTGGGAGGCGGTCAATACCACCACGCCATCTCCGGTCGGGACGGACGTGGCGGGCAGCGGAAGCGATGCCCCGGTGGCCCGGGCCAAGCCGGCGAGATAGCCGGAAGCCCACAGCAACCCGTCCGGACCCAGCCGCGCGGCCAACTGCTCGAGTGCGGCCTGCGTTGCGGAGTCGAGGGGGAGAGAAGGAACGGGTGCTGAAGAAGACATAGACCTCGAATGTTACGGACGGCGCCCCCGGGGCGATAACTTCCAGTCGTTATGGGGTCATAACCCCGTCGGCTCTACTCCGCCGGATCCGGAACCGCACACCGGCCGCCTGACTCAGTCGAGCGCGTAATTGAAGCTGATCGAAATCCGCAAGCTCTTCGCGGGATTGGGGGGCACCTCGTGCCGCAACCAACTCTCGAATAGCGTCAGGTGACCCGCCGTCGCCGGCAGGGTGACCCATGACCGCAGCTCGCGGTCCGCATCGACATGACGAGGGGGAGCCGCCATGAAGCGGTCGAGACGGGGGTCCTCGAGCTTGAGCCCCGAACAGCGGGCGGGCGTCCGGACGTAGTAGGTGCCGCTGACGACCGACTGCGGGTGAAGGTGCAGGCTGTGCACCACGCCCGGTGGCATCAGGTTCACCCAGCAATCGGTCATCACCAGCGCGCGCCCGTCGAGATCCCATTGCAGGGAGTCGGCGAACGCGGTGACATGCCGCTGCAGGCGCCGCTCCAGTTCGGCGAAAGTCGGCGAGACGTGATGCAGGCGGCAAACCGACCCGTACGACGTGTACCCGCCGGGATAGTAATGCCGCGACCAGCGCTGGCCCGCGAGATCGTCGTCGGGCAAGTGCAGGCATTCGCGCAGGAGACGCGTGCGCAGGGTATCGCCCCCACGACGCATCAGGGGCGCGTGATAGACCAGCGTGGGAAAAAGTGATTGAACAGCCATGCGGGGGCTCCAGCGAATCAGTCCTGGGCGGCCACCGCCTGTTGGGCAGCGGCCAGGATCGAGAGGGCGATTTCCTCCGGCGTCCGGGCTCCGACCGGCAACCCGACCGGCCCCTGGACTCGCCCGGCAAGTCCCGGGGCGATTGCTCCCAAACCGGCGAGAAGACGACCACGCCGTGCGGCCGGGCCAAGCAAACCCACCCAGGGAATGGCAGTGCCCGCGAGACGCGCCAGCCAGGCCGCGTCCACCTCGAGATGATGGGCCATGACCACCGCCGCATCGGCGGCCGGCAAGGCCAGGCTGCCCGCATCGCGGGGATCGAGGATTTCCCGGCGCACGGTGGCGCCGAAACGGCGCGCATCGGCCCACGCAGCGCGATGATCGATGACCGTCACCTGCCAGCCAAGCGCCATCGCGCCGGCCGCGACTGCCGGCGCCTCGGCACCGGCGCCAAGCACCAGCAGATGGGGAGGCGGCGCGAAGCGCATCAATAGCCAGGATTCGGTGGCGGCAGCCGCCTCGATCAGCGCGGCATGCCCCCCGGGAAGGGTCCATGTCGCCCGCACGGCGTGCGGTGCCACGACGGCCTCAGGCAGGACCTTGCCCTCCGCCTCGCCGGCGACGACCAGACCCCAGACACTCCGCCGACCGCAGGCTGCCGCCTCCGCCAGCGAAGCCAGTGGCTCGAAACCGCGACCACCCCCGACGGGCAGCAGGTGGATACGCAGTAGACCTTCGCAGCCGAAGGCAAGACCGAACAGGACGTCCTGCTCCACGTCACGGGCGTCGTAGCAGACCGAATCGACCTGGCCACTCGCCATCACTCGCCCCGCACGCTCCGCGAGGTCGCCTTCCAGACAGCCGCCGCTCAGCAGTCCGGCCTGCCGACCGTCGGCAGCGAACAACATCAAGGCACCCGGCTTGGAGTAGGTCGAACCTTCGGCATGGGTCACCACCGCGAGGCACCCCGCGCCCTGTTCAGCCTGCAACGCGTCGTGCAACTGCAGCACGTCGGCGCGCAGGAAGGGCGGGCGCCGGGCAGCGGCGGCACCGACAGTGGCAGTCACGGCAACATCCCAGGCGCGCTCATGACGACAGTATAGGGCGGCGCTCGCCGCGCTTGGCTTAGACT
>JBJTPC010000362.1:0-2762 GCA_046074905.1 Gammaproteobacteria bacterium | reverse complement strand
GGCGCTGGTGCTGGACCGCGCGGTGGCACAGTGGCTCGATGAACACGGCGAAATGCCGCTGCCGCCGTATATCACGGCGAACGACACCACGGAGGACCGGGAGCGCTACCAGACGGTCTTCGCCCGTGAGGCCGGGGCCGTGGCGGCACCCACCGCCGGCCTGCATTTCGACACGGCCCTGCTCGATTGCCTGACGGCAGCCGGCGTCCGCCAGGCGCGCGTGACCCTGCATGTCGGGGCCGGCACCTTCCAGCCGGTGCGTGCCGAGCGCCTCGCCGATCATGTGATGCATGCCGAGTGGCTCCGCGTGCCGGAGGCCACGGTGGCTGCCATCGCGCAGACCCGTGCCGCCGGAGGGCGGGTGGTGGCAGTCGGCACCACCGCGGTCCGCAGTCTCGAGGCAGCCGCCCAGACGGGGGCGCTGGCGCCGTTCGAGGGGGACACCCGGCTGTTCATCCATCCGGGTTACCGCTTCCACGTGGTGGATGCGATGGTCACCAATTTCCACCTTCCCGAATCGACCCTGCTCCTGCTGGTCAGCGCCTTCTGCGGACGCGACGCGATACTGCGTGCCGATGCGCATGCGGTGGCGGCGCGCTACCGCTTCTTCAGTTATGGTGACGCCATGTTCCTGACCCCCCATCCCGCAGCGGCCCCGCAGCCGTGACTGCGACCGCGAGCGATGCGGCGGCCGGCGATCCGACCGTCCGCTACCAGCTGCTGGCCACCGATGGTGCCGCGCGCCGCGGGCGGCTGCATTTCCGCCGCGGCACCGTGGAGACCCCGGCCTTCATGCCGGTGGGGACCTACGGCACCGTGAAGGCGATGACGCCGGAAGAACTGCGGACCCTGGGCGCCGAGATCATCCTCGGCAACACCTTCCACCTCATGCTGCGCCCGGGGACCGAGGTGGTGAAGGCGCATGGCGACCTGCACGGCTTCATGCACTGGGAGGGACCGATCCTCACCGACTCCGGAGGCTTCCAGGTGTTCAGCCTCGCCAAGCTGCGCAAGCTGAGCGAGCAGGGGGTGAAGTTCCGCTCGCCCGTCGACGGTCGGGAGGTGTTCCTGGATCCGGAGCGTTCGATGGATGTCCAGCGTGAGCTCGGCAGCGACGTCGCGATGGTGTTCGACGAGTGCACGCCGTTTCCGGCTTCGGAGGCCGAGGCCCGCAAGAGCATGGAGCTGTCGCTGCGCTGGTCTGCCCGTAGCCACGCCCACTATTACCGCGAGCCACCCCCCGGCAGCCTGTTCGGCATCATCCAGGGCGGCATGCATGAGCCGCTCCGTACGGCCTCCGTCGAGGGACTGCTCAAGATCGGTTTCCCGGGGTACGCCGTCGGTGGCCTGGCAGTCGGCGAGCCGGTGGAGGATCGCGAGCGGGTCCTGGACCATACGCTCCCGCTGCTGCCGGCCGACAAGCCGCGTTACCTGATGGGCGTGGGCTTCCCGGACGATATCGTCGGTGCCGTCGCCCGGGGCATCGACATGTTCGATTGCGTCATTCCCTCGCGGCATGCCCGCAACGGTCACCTGTTCACGGCGGAAGGGGTGCTCAACATCCGCAATGCCCGGCACGAGAAAGACCCGCGACCCGTGGAAGAGGGGTGCGATTGCTACACCTGCCGGCATTACTCGCGGGCCTACCTCCGGCACCTCGACAAGTGCGGGGAGATCCTCGGCAGCCGGCTGAACACCCTGCACAACCTCGCCTACTACCAGCGCCTGATGCGCGGCATCCGGACCGCCATCGAGGCGGGAAACCTCGCCGAATTCGCCCGTGGCCTGCCGCCGCGGGGCGCTATGGCATAATCGCCACCCTTGTTCACCCCCAACCCCGGGAAAACCATGGACTTCCTCATCTCGACCGCCCACGCCCAGGCCGCCGGCGCCGCCCAGCAGCCCTCGCTCCTCATGTCGTTCGGCCCGCTGGTCCTCATCTTCGTCGTCTTCTACTTCCTGCCGATCCGTCCCCAGGCCAAGAAGGCCAAGGAGCATCGCGAGATGGTCGCCAAGCTCCAGTCGGGCGACGAGGTGATCACGGCGGGTGGCCTGGCCGGCAAGGTCGTCGAAGCCGGCGAGACGTTCGTCACCCTCGAAATCTCCAAGGACGTCGCCGTGAAGGTGCAGCGTTTCCAGGTGACCCAGGTGCTGCCCAAGGGCAGCCTGAAGGGCTGATTCCATGAGTGTGTTCCCGCGCTGGAAGACCATCCTGGTGGTGGTCGTGATGCTGGCAGGCGTGCTTCTGGCCCTGCCCAACATCTATGGTGAGGCGCCCGCCCTGCAGTTGTCCCGCAAGGACCGGGTGGATTTCACCGAGGCCAGCGTCGCGGAATACACCGCCCTGCTCGCGCAGGCCGGCACCCCGGCCGAGGCGGCTTACGTGGAGAGCGGTCGTCTCATCCTGCGACTGCAGGATGTTCCCAGCCAGTTGCGTGCGAAGGCAGCCGTCGAGGCTGCCCACGGCAACGACTTCGCCATTGCCACCACCTTCGCCTCGCGCATGCCCTCATGGCTGCGCGGTCTCGGTCTCAAGGCGATGCCGCTCGGACTGGACCTGCGCGGCGGCATCTACCTGGTCTACGAAGTCGACATCGACGGTGCCATCGCGCAGTCGCTGGCGCGCTACGAGCGGGATGTCCGTACGGCGCTGCGCGACAAGGACATCCAGTATGTCGGGGTCGAGGCCATCAGCGACGGGGCGGGCGACGACGCCCGCCGGGGCGTGAAGGTGGTCCTGCGCGAGGCCGCGCGCTCGGCGG
>JBJTPC010000361.1:0-2346 GCA_046074905.1 Gammaproteobacteria bacterium | reverse complement strand
CGAGCGCCTCGCCGAGTTCGGGGTGGCGCTTCAGGACCTTCAAGCCGGAGCCGTTGCCCCCCATCACGAAGAGCAGGGGGTCTCGTTCGAGCGCCCGCTGCGCGGGCTGGATCTCCGCGAAGGGCACGGTCACCGTGCGACCGCCCTGCACCGCGCGGTTCTCCGGCACGACCAGCTGCCCGCAGCGCATGCGCCCGGCGAGCGCCGGGGCGGTCTCGAAGGGGCAGGCCATATCCTGCAGCGCGGCCTCGCCACCGGCCTGTTCGGCGCCTCGCGCCGCCGACGCGAGCACACCGGACAGCACGCCGGCGGCCAGCGCGAAGAAGAGAAGGGCGGGTGCGGATCGCGTCATGATCGTCTCTGTCGGATGTGTCTGCGGCTGTGAGTTCTGCGCCGGTGCCGGCTCACTGGAAGTCCCTGGCCACGCGCTCGTTCCGCTCACGCCGGCGCAACACCTCGCCGTTGCCCAGCAGTTCGCGCACGTGGCGGAAGTGGAATGTCGTCGCGTCGCTGCGCAACTCGGTGGAACCTCGCCACTCCACCGGCTGGCCGTTCCAGTGCTGCCGGTGGCCAGGCGAGGCAGGCAGATGGCGAGTTCCGTGCCGTCCTGCATCGCCACGCGCCGCTGCTCAAAACCCTCGGGGAGCGGTGCGGCGGCGCAGATCACTGCCGCCTGCAGCAGCATCACCCACATCATCACGACCGCCCCCGGCCGCACTGCCCGATGGCCGGCTCTGGCTGCCGCCGGTCCTGCGGATGCATCCCACCATTCGCGTTGCTCCCGTGAGGACGGAAAAGGCCTCGCCGATAGTGTGCCGCGTGTCCGGCATTATTCGATCTTCGCGTACGCCATCCGCGGCTTTCTTGTGCCAATCGGCTGCGTGCTACGTGTGCGCCAGTGGGCGCGCCGTGGCGCGGTCAATCGTCAGGCACTGGCTGGCGAGAAGAGCAGCGCGAGACGTCCCCCGCCCATAGCCACTGGAGACAAGTCATGGTCTCCGCCAGACGGTACCGTCGTGAAGCCGTCCTCGAGTCAGCCCGATAAACAACACAAAGGTGCGAATGCATGACATGCCAATCAGCGTCCCGTGTGTTTTCCGCGGAACATGCCTCCTGTGCGCGCTCTGCTCTCGACGTCTCCCGCCCGCGCGCCCTCGCTGTATGCATCGGGCTCGTCATGGTGTCCTCCGCATTCGCTCAGGGGGATGCATCGGGCCGTCTCGAGGAGGTCGTCGTCACCGCGACGCGCCGTGACCAGACGGTACTCGAGATCCCCTACAACATTTCTGCCCTGAAGGGCGAAGATCTCACGCGGCTCGGCGTGAGCGATTTCAACGCCATCGCCCGGCACGTGCCGGGCCTGGTTGCCACCGATGCTGGTGTCCGCAACAACGGCACCAACAGTTCCTTCATCATCCGGGGCGTCAATGCGTCCACCGTCGGTGGCGGCGCCTTCCAGAATCTCATCAGCCCCTCGGTGTCCACCTACATCGACGAGACGCCGATGTTTGCGAACCTGCGTCTCAACGACATTGCCCGGGTCGAAGTGCTGCGCGGTCCGCAGGGAACGCTCTACGGCGCCGGCTCTGTGGGCGGCACCATACGCATCATCCACAATGCGCCCAGCACCGAGGCCACAGAGTTCAGGCTGTCGGCCGAGGGTGCGACCGTCGAGGAGTCCGACGACCTCGACTACAGCGTCGACGCGGTGGCCAACATCCCCGTGAGCGACCGCCTCGCGCTGCGATTCTCGGCGGGCTCCGAGGAACTGGCGGGATTCATCGACGCGAACGCGTCGATCGTGACCGATGGCAATCGGGTGCCCATACCCGCCGACCCTTCCGATCCGGTGGGCAGCACATTCATTACCGAGCAGATCAAGGACATCGATTCCTCCGACACCTGGTTTGTGCGCGGTTCGGCGCTGTTCGACGTCAACGAGGACGTCCGGGTGCTGCTCTCCTACCACCATCAGGACGAGAACTCCGACGGCTTCTCCGCGCAGCAGCTCGACGGCGAGCCCTACACCATGGGCAGACGCATCGCGCGTGAACCCTCGGAGCGGAAACTGGACCTCGTTGCCGCCACCGTCACGGCCGATCTGGGATTCGCGACGTTGACCTCAGCCACGGGCTATTTCGAGCAGGACGAGGAATCGATAAGGGACATCAGTATGTTCCCGATCATTTTCGCGCAGTACTACGGTTACTACCCGCGCATCTCCTTGCCGGGCTACGACTGGTTCGGATCTGATTCCTTCACCCAGGAGATCCGACTCGTCTCCGAGGGGGAGGGCCCGTGGCACTGGACACTCGGGGGCTACTACCAGGATCTGCAGATCGACAC
>JBJTPC010000360.1:0-2571 GCA_046074905.1 Gammaproteobacteria bacterium | reverse complement strand
TCCGGGTCGAGATAGTGGTGGAAGGTGCGACCGGTGGGTCGGCGATTCACCAGCTCGATCAGGCCGATCTCGATGACACGATGGCCGGCAGCCACCTCGAGTCCAGTGGTCTCGGTATCCAGGACGATTTGACGCATGGCGGGAGTTTACGGGAATCGCGGCCGGAGCCGCGCCCGCCCCTCAGGGAATGCCGCGATTCGCCAAGGCGTCGGCGCGCTCATTGCCGGGATGCCCGGCATGCCCCTTCACCCAATGCCAGCGCACCTCGTGGGCCTGCACGGCGGCATCCAGGGCCTGCCACAGGTCCTGGTTCTTCACCGGCGAGCCGCTGGCCGTGCGCCAGTGCTTGCGCTTCCAGCCCGCCAACCATTCGGTGATGCCCTGCCGCACGTACTGCGAGTCGGTGTACAGATCCACCACGCAGCGGCGCTTGAGCACGGCAAGGGCCTCGATGGCCGCCGTGAGCTCCATGCGGTTGTTGGTGGTCTGCCGCTCGCCCCCGCAGATTTCCCGCTCCTTCGGACCCGTCGGGGTATGCGCCACCAGCAAGGCCCCCCAGCCACCCGGCCCGGGATTCCCCTTGCAGGCGCCATCGGTATAGATCGTCACGTCGGCGGGGGTGGTCATTCGGGAGCATCCGGGGGGCGGGCAGCGCGCAGGAATTCGCGCGCCTGGAGGATGGGGGTGCCGCAGACGACCGTGCTTTCCTCGGTGAAGCGTGCACCGGCGGCGGCGTTCGCGCCGACGGCGGCCGGTCGGCGCTGCCAGCGCAGCCGGATGGCGGTGAGCGAGGGCACGTGCTTGCGGGCCCGCAGCAGATAGGCCCCGCAGGCCCAGGGCCAGCAGCGGGGACCGGCGGCCTCGAGCAGCGTCTCGACACGCCCGCCCATCAGGCGTGTGGAGGGCACGCCGCCGAGGCAATGATCGACCGCCAGCGTCTCGCAACCGAGTACGTGCAGCCAGTCGCGCAGGCGTTGTGCCCCGATGGGCGAGGCTTCGCGCGTGGGGAGAGGCTCGCGCCGGAAGCGTCCGAGGCGGTGCCAGGTGCCGAGCGGGGCGAAACCCAGCACCAGCAACTGGCCCTCGCCCACCAGCACCCGCACCGCCTCGCGGACCACGGCATGCGGGTCCTTGGTGAAATCCAGCGTGTGTGGCAGGAGCACGGTATCGACCATGTCCGACTGGATCGGCCACTGGTCCAGTTCGGCCACCACATGCGGACCGCCGAAAGTGCCGGGGGCTGCCAGCAGGGTGCGGCGCTGGGCGCGGGAGGTCGACAGCCACTCGCCACGCGCCCCCCAGGTCCCGACCTGCAGCGCGTGCAGCCCGACGGCCCCCTCGAGAGCCGGCAGCAGGACGGCCGACTCCTGGCGCTCCAGCAAGGCACCGAGGGGCGAATGGAACCAGTCGGCGGCGGGCGGGATGGCTGACATGGCGGGGAGGATAGCGGGTGGCGCGGCGCCGGTGAAAGCGGGTTTAATACGCGGATGACAAACTTGGCAGTCCTCCCCGTTCCCGCGTTCGACGACAACTATCTCTGGCTGGTTCCCGCCCCGGGGGCACCCGGTCTCGCCGTGGTGGTAGACCCGGGCGATGCGGCGCCCATCCAGGCCGAGCTCGACCGTCGCGGCCTGCGGCTCGCGGCCATTCTCGTCACCCACCACCATGGCGATCATGTCGGCGGCCTCGCGGCGCTCGTGGCGAATGCCGGCGGCGTGAGCGCCCTCCCCGTCTACGGCCCGGCCGATGAGGACATCGAGGGGATCACCCATCCGGTGAAGGACGGTGACACCGTCGCGCTGCCGGCGCTCGGTTTGTACTTCGACGTGCTGTCGGTGCCGGGTCACACCCGCGGCCACCTGGCCTATGCCGGCCATGGCGTGGTGTTCTGCGGCGATACGATGTTCAGCGGTGGCTGTGGTCGCCTGTTCGAGGGAACGCCGGCGCAGATGCATCGGTCACTCGGTCGGCTGGCCGCCCTGCCGCCGCAGACGCAGGTGTTCTGCGCCCACGAATACACCGCCTCGAACCTGCGCTTCGCCCTCGCCGTCGAGCCGGGCAACGCCGCGCTGCAGGCCTACGCGGCGGAAGTGACCACCCGGCGTGCCGCCGGCCTGCCCACCGTGCCCTCCACCATCGGTCGCGAGCTGGCCATCAACCCCTTCGTGCGCACGCAGGTGGCCGAGGTGCGCGCCGCCGCCAGCGCCCATGCCGCCCATGCCGGCTTGCCGGCGGTGACGGACGACGTGTCCACGCTCGCCGCGCTGCGCGAGTGGAAGAACGGTTTCCGCGGATGAAGCGGCGCCTGTGGATGGCCGCCGCCTGCCTGGCGGTGACGCCGGCATTCGCCTCGGCCCCGCTCACGGCATCGGTCGCGGCACCGGTCGCGGCACCGCCGACGGAGGCGGATTGGCCGATGGTGCCGGCGACGCCGAAGCGGACGGCCGCGGCGCCGGAATTGCCGCCCGAGGCGGCCCCGGCCCCGGCGGACGCTGCGGCCCAGACCGCACCCTGGAAGCCGGAGAAGAAGGACTTCACCATCACCCTGGAGGGCCCGCGCGCGGGCACGCC
>JBJTPC010000359.1:0-3815 GCA_046074905.1 Gammaproteobacteria bacterium | reverse complement strand
GATGGACCACCGGGTTGCCGAGATAGGCGGCAAGCGCCTCCGCACCATGTGCTCGCTGCACGGCAGCGAGGCGCTCACCCGCCTCGCGGAACGCCTCGTCCCAGCCGATTTCCTCCCAGTCGGTGCCGCGGCGCCGCAGGGGACGTCGCAGGCGGTCGGGGTCTTCCTCGAGATCCAGGATGGCGTTGCCCTTGGGGCAAATATGGCCACGACTGAAGGGATCGGCCGCATCACCACGGATGCTGCGTGGCTGGCCGTTCTGGGCACGGATCTCGAGACCGCAAATGGCCTCGCATAGGGGACAGGCGCGGAAATGCGTGGTGGTGACGGACGAGGAAGCGGACATGGGGCTACCACCTGCCTTGGAAAATGATGCCGGGAGGCCCACGGTGCTCCGCCATGGGCGTCCATTGGCTGAAGGGTACACCCCAAGGCACGCGCCAGTGTAGTCATCCTCCCGCATCCGGAGGCAACGCATCAGCCACTCACCAGACGCTGTTATCCTCCGGGACATGCCGTCGGCGACCCCATGACAGACGCACCCCCCTCCAATTCCCGCACTGCCCCTGAAGTCGACAACCCGTTGACCGTATTCCTGGTGTTCCTTCGCCTGGGATTGACCGCCTTCGGGGGGCCCGTGGCGCATCTCGGGTTTTTCCGCGAGGAGTTCGTGGTACGGCGGCGGTGGCTGGACGAGCGCAGCTACGCCGATCTCGTCGCGCTGTGTCAATTTCTCCCCGGACCGGCGAGCAGTCAGGTGGGCATGGCATTGGGGTTCGGGCGTGCGGGCTACGCCGGCGCCTTGGCCGCATGGAGCGGATTCACCTTGCCGGCCGCCGGCACGTTGATCCTGCTCGCGACGGGGCTCGGCAACCATGCCGACAAATTGCCTGCTGGTCTTCTGGACGGTCTCGAGATTGCCACGGTAGCAGTGGTGATCCACGCCGTCTGGGGGATGGCGAAAAGCCTCTGCCCTGATGGGCCACGTATCGCGATGATGGCGGCGGTGGCGTTCACCTGCTGGCTGCTGCCCACGCCCGCAGCTCAATTAACTGCACTGGTGGCTTCAGGACTCCTTGGCTCGATTCTACTGAAGCTCGCGGATCCCATGTTGCCTCCGCCCGGACCTCACGGATCAAAACGTATGGCTGCGGCATTGCTCGGGATATTTTCCCTGCTGCTGATGGCGCTCCCTGTGCTGGCACAGTGGGTCCCCGGCCCCGTACTTTCGATGGTCGATGCGTTCTACCGCAGCGGTGCACTGGTATTCGGCGGCGGACATGTGGTCCTGCCCCTGTTGCAGGCAGAGGTCGTTGCCCCGGGCTGGGTCGACCAAGACACCTTCCTGGCCGGCTACGCCGCCGCACAAGCGGTGCCTGGCCCTCTGTTCGCCTTCGCTGCCTTCCTCGGTGCGACGATGGAATCGAGCTTGACAGGCTGGATAGCCGGAACCGTCGCGTTGCTGTCGATTTTCCTGCCCGGAGGGCTACTCGTGCTGGGAACGCTGCCGTTCTGGGAAACCATTCGGCGTGCCCCACGAGCACGCGCCATGATTGCGGGCGTGAATGCCGCCGTGGTGGGACTGCTGCTGGCCGCACTGATCGACCCCGTGTGGCCCAGCGGGATTCACCGCCTCGCGGACGTGATACTGGCCTTGGTCGCAGTTGTCATCTTGCATTGGGCGCGATGGCCCGTCTGGGCCGTGGTGGCCGGCTGCGGTGTCGCCGGCATGCTTGGGACGCTGCAATGAAAGCGCGTGAGAGCGGGATGCCCGCCGAGGACTACTGGCAGACCTTCTTCGACACGGACGCGACGCTCGACCGACTGATACCGGGAACGCGGATAAACGGCGACCTCGTGGAGTTCGGCTGCGGCTATGGAACGTTTACCCTGCCGGCGGCAAGGCGTACCGATGGCCGACTCACTGCCCTGGACATCGAGCCGGCAATGGTTGCCTGCGTCAGGGAAAAAGCCGTCGCTCACGGTGTCACCAATCTGGAGGCGGTGCTCCGTGATTTCGTCACGGAGGGAACGGGTCTCGCGACCGCCAGCCAGGCTCATGCCATGGTGTTCAACCTGCTCCATCTGGAGGACCCCGTCGGCCTGCTGCGGGAGGCCCACCGGGTGCTGATGCCGGGCGGGTTGGTATCGGTCATCCACTGGCGCTCGGATGTCCCGACCCCCCGCGGGCCATCGCTGGAAATCCGACCACTACCCTCGCAGTGCGCAGGTTGGCTGGAGACGGCGGGCTTCCGCGGGATACGACCCGTGGAGCTGTCAGGTGCCTGTCCGTATCACTTCGGGCTGCTCGCCGAGCGTTGACGGCCCAGCGCCCGCGCGTAGAAGTCACCGTCGAGCTCCAGCAATCGCTCGAGAAGCCGGCGCGGCTCATGCGCCACGTCCGGCACCTCCCGGTAGTCGTGGGGAATGTGCAGCGACTGCAATCGGGCATGGAACATCTTGTTCAGGGCACGGGTATCGTCCCGGGTCCCCACCGCCTGCCGGATCACCGCACGATGGGAACGGATCGAGGATGCGGCCGCCCCGGCGATCTCCCAGGGACTGATTTGGCGGAAGTAGTCGAGTTCACCGCCGCACACCTCCCGGAGCAGTTCCTCGCGCAAGCGGGGATTCCGTTGTGCACGCGGGCCCTGGAGGTCGAGGTCGAAGGGGCCACCGGCGAGGATGGAAATGCCGGCGAACGACTGGGGATACTTGAGTCCCAGGCGCGCCGCACCATAGCCGCCCATGCTGAACCCCTCCAGGATACGTCCCTCCCGGGAAGCCACCGTCCGAAAGGAGCGATCCACCTCGGGGATGAGTTCGGTGATGAAAACGGTCTCCACGGGGGCCGACCCATCCTTGGCGTCTGCCCAAAGGCGACGCGGCAAGCCGTTGACGAACACCACGATCATCGGCGGCATGCGGCCCGCCGCCATCGCATCGCCGAACAGCTTTGCCAGCGGTCGGATACCGGAGGTACCTCCCTCCGTACCATGCAGCCAGTAGAGCACCGGGAGGCGCTGCTCGGAGTGGTCGTACTGCTCCGGTAGGTAGGCGTGATAGCTCACCTCGCGACCGACCACCGCGCTGGCAAACGTCCGGAAAACCACGCGTGGCAGCCGTACTTCGTCCGTGACCCAAGGCAGCGTCCGGTCTACCGCTGGCGTAGCAGCGCGGACGGGATCCAGCGGCAGCAGGAACAGCGTCGTGATTCCAAGCAACCATCCGGAGATGCGCATGAGAGTAACCCTCCGGCGATGATCGTAGACCGTTATCCGAGAGGGCTTCAAATCGCTGCGGGGATGTTCAGGTCGGTTCGCCCACCTTGCGCCCATTACGGCAGCACCGGGTACCGCCGGGACAGTCACGGCACGTCCAGGTGAGGTTGGTCCATTCGGTCTTGCACTGGTCACAGCGCACTTTGCCGCTACGCAGCAAGGACATGCCGGTATTCCCGCACTCGCACTGCACGGCGAAAGCATCGAACAACTCAGTGACATTCCCCACAAAAGCGCTCCCGACGACTGGTCGGCGAGCAAGGGACTGTCCCGCCAGAGGATCACAGTGTGGCGGGTGCGGGGCTCAAGGGATGAGCCTGACCCATCGGCCCTTCGATGTTGACGACCTCTCTGCAGGCTGAGCAGGCCCTGGCAAGGAACCCATATCTCCTCTGCCATCAAAACGGACCGAGGTTCGACATCGAGGGGATATGGTGGCTAGGGAGGGAACCTAATTCCACCGAAATAAGCACCGAATCAAGCAGTTACGCGGATTCTACTTTGGCCGATACCAACAAAGTACCAGCAAAAATG
>JBJTPC010000358.1:0-4270 GCA_046074905.1 Gammaproteobacteria bacterium | reverse complement strand
CGAGGCGCCGCGCGGCCGCGCCGTCTGACCCTCCCGCGGATGGGGTCGTGCGACCCCACCCACCGCGGGCGGGTTATGATGGGCCGTTCCCCCAGCGGAGGCCCCATGCCCGGTACCCTGCGACTCGTCGTCATCAGCGGCCTGTCCGGCTCGGGCAAGTCCGTGGCCCTGCACATGCTCGAGGACCTCGGCTACTTCTGCGTCGACAACCTCCCGGCCGGCCTCCTCAATACTTTCGTGTCGCACCTCGTCCGGCACCCGGATGGCCTGCATTCCCGCGCAGCGGTGGGCCTCGATGCCCGTAACCGCGAGGCCGAACTGGAGGCAATTCCCGGGCTGGTTCGCGACCTGCGCCAGGCCGCCATCGACTGCGACGTCCTGTTCCTGCATGCCGATGACGACTCGCTGCTGCGCCGCTTCGGCGACACGCGCCGTCGTCATCCCCTCGCCCGTCCGGGCTGGTCGCTGCGGGAAGCGATCGCCGAGGAACGACGCCTGCTGGGCCCCGTGAACGATGCCGCGGACCTGGTGATCGACACCACCTCAACGAGCGTGCACCAGTTGCGCGAGACGATCCGGCTGCGTGTCGATGCGCGCAAGACCGGCCGGCTGTCGATCCTGTTCGAGTCGTTCGGCTTCAAGCATCGGCTGCCGGCAGACGTCGACTTCGTGTTCGATGCACGCACCCTGCCCAATCCGTACTGGGACGAGAAACTCCGTCATCTCACCGGACGGGACCAGCCGGTGATCGAGTTCCTCGACGCGCAACCTGCGATGGCCGCCTACCTCGACGACATCGCCGGATTCATCGAGCGCCGGATTCCCGCCTACCAGGAAGCGAACCGCGGCTACCTGACCGTCGCCATCGGCTGTACCGGGGGTCAACATCGATCCGTCTACCTGGCCGACCGTCTCGCCGAGCGCTTCGGCGCCCGCTTCCCCGGGGTCCTGGCCCGCCACACCGCGCTGGAGCCCCGGTGAAGGACAGCGACGAACTCAACCGCCGACTGCGTGAACTGCGCGAAGCCCTCGACGAGGGCATGCTCAAGTCCGCCCGACGATTGGTGAACCGTCTGCACCCGGCGGACATCGCCCTGCTGCTCGAATCCTTGCCGCTCGGACAACGCCGACTGCTGTGGGGTCTGGTGGATCCGGAGTCGGAGGGCGACATCCTGGTGGAACTGCACGAGGACGTGCAGCAATCGCTGATCGGCGAGATGGACGAGGAGGAACTGGTCGCGGCCGCCGAGCGCCTGGAACTCGACGACCTCGCGGACCTGCTGGGCAGCCTGCCGGAAACGGTCACGCAGCAGGTGCTGCGCTCCCTCGACCAGCAGGACCGGGACCGCCTCAGCGCGGTGCTGGCGTTTCCCGAGGACAGCGCCGGCGGCCTGATGAATCCCGACACGGTGTCGGTGCGGCCCGACGTGACCCTGGATGTGGTCCTGCGCTACCTGCGCATGCGGGGCGACCTCCCCGCGCGCACCGATGCGCTCGCGGTGGTGGATCGGCATGACCGCTACGTCGGCATGCTGTCCCTGACGCGGTTGCTCACCGAGGATGGTGAACGCACCGTGTCCGAGGTCCTCGACGCTTCCATCACGCCCATCGCCCCGGAAACCAGCGCCCACGATGTCTCGCTGCTGTTCCAGGGTCGCGACCTGTTGTCGGCACCCGTGGTCGATCGCGAGGGTCGGCTGCTCGGCCGCATCACCATCGACGACGTGGTCGACGTCATCCGCGAGGAGGCCGAGCATCCCCTGATGGGTCTTGCGGGTCTCGACGACGAGGCGGACGTGTTCGGCGGCGCGGTGCGCAGCGCCCGACGGCGCTCCATCTGGCTCGGCATCAATCTGGCGACTGCGTTCCTGGCATCCTGGGTCGTCGGGCTGTTCGACGCCGCCATCGAGCAGGTGGTCGTGCTGGCCGTGCTGATGCCGGTCGTTGCCAGCATGGGCGGCGTGGCCGGCACGCAGACGGTCACGCTCATCATCCGCGGACTGGCCCTCGGCCAGGTGCAGGACGCCAATGCGCGCTCGCTGTTGCTCAAGGAACTGGCGGTGGGTGCGCTGAACGGCCTGCTCTGGGCGACCGTGGTCAGCCTGGTCACCTGGCTGTGGTTCGGGCGCTGGGAGGTCGCGGCGGTGCTCGCCGCGGCGATGCTGATCAACCTCTGTGCGGCCGGCATGGCCGGCGTGCTGGTGCCGCTCGCCCTCCGTCGACTGCGGGTCGATCCGGCACTGGCCGGCGGGGTCGTGCTCACCACCGTCACCGACTGTGTCGGCTTCGCCGCGCTGCTCGGGCTCGGCACCTGGTTCCTGATCTAGCGCAGGAACCGGCAGGCACTAAGCCCCCGTCCCTCCCACGGTGAGGGCATCGATCCGCAAGGTGGGCTGACCCACGCCCACGGGAACACTCTGACCCTCCTTGCCGCAGGTTCCGACGCCGGCATCGAGCTGCAGGTCGTTGCCGACCATCGACACCCGCGTCAGCACGTCGGGGCCGTTGCCGATGAGGGTGGCTCCCTTCACGGGCCGTGTGATGCGTCCACCCTCGATGAGGTAGGCCTCGCTGGCCGAGAACACGAACTTGCCCGAGGTGATGTCGACCTGGCCACCGCCGAAGTTGACCGCATAGAGGCCGTCCCGCACGGACTCGAGGATTTCGCCGGGCGCATGGGGCCCCGGCAGCAGGTAGGTGTTCGTCATGCGGGGCAAGGTGGGGTGCGCGAACGACTCGCGACGCCCGTTGCCGGTGGGCGCCACGCCCATCAATCGCGCATTTTGCCGGTCCTGGAGGTAACCCTTCAGCACCCCGCCCTCGATCAGGGTGGTGCACTGCGTGGGCGTTCCCTCGTCGTCGATGTTCAGCGAGCCACGGCGGCGGTCGAGGGTACCGTCGTCGACCACGGTGCACAGCGGGCTGGCAACCCGCTCGCCTACACGACCGGCGAATGCCGAAGTGCCCTTGCGGTTGAAGTCGCCCTCGAGACCATGACCGATTGCTTCATGGAGGAGGATTCCCGGCCAGCCCGTCGCCAGCACCACCTGCATCGTCCCGGCCGGCGCCGGGACGGCCTCGAGGTTCACGAGTGCCTGGCGGACGGCCTCGCGGGCCAGCGCCTCGCCGCGCTCGGGCGTCAGGAGGTCCTCCAGCGAATGGCGCCCGCCCGTCCCCTGATAGCCCTGCTCCCGCCGCCCGCCCTGCTCGACGATCACGGTGACGTTCATGCGCACCAACGGGCGGACGTCGGCGGCCAGCGTGCCGCCGAGCGTAGCCACGAGGACGACCTCGTGCGAACCGGTGATGCTGGCCATGACCTGGCGGACACGCGGGTCACAGGCGCGCGCGAACCGGTCGAGGTGTTCGAGGAAGGCCACCTTCTCCGGGTCCGAGCGGGTGGCAATGGGGTCGTCCGGGGTATAGAGGCGTCGTCCACCGGTCGCGCGAAACGCCTGCACCGGCGCACCGGCACCGCCGTGTCGGGCGATGGCCCGTGAAGCCCGGGCGGCCTCCAGCAGGGCATCGCGCGAGATCTCGTCGGAATAGGCAAAACCGGTCTTCTCGCCGGTGATGGCACGGACGCCAACGCCCTGCTCGATGCTGTGGGCACCCTCCTTCACCGTGCCGTCCTCCAGGGCCCAACTCTCGGACCGTGACGACTGGAAGTAGAGGTCCGCAATGTCCACCCCGGCCGCGGCCACGACTCCCAGCGCTTGGGCAAGATCGGGCTCGGCGAGACCGGCAGGGGTCAGGAGGCGGGATTCGGCGAATTTCAACAATGGGGCGCCCTCGTCAGCACGCGGTTCTGCAGGCAGGGGAAGGATACACGCGTCGCCGCCTGCGCCTCGCGGTCCAGCACCGCCAGTACCACCCCCTCACCGCGGGGTCGGCGCGCGAGCACGCGGCCCCAACCGTCCACCACCAGGCTGTCGCCGTAGGTCTCACGGCCATTGGCATGCAACCCCGTCTGCGCGGCGGCCAGCACGAAAGCGAGGTTCTCGACCGCACGGGCCCGCAGCAGGACTTCCCAATGGGCGCGGCCGGTCGGTGCGGTGAAGGCTGACGGTACGGTGAACACCTCGGCGCCGGCCTCGAGCAGACGCCGGAACAACTCGGGGAAACGCAGGTCGTAACACACCGCGAGCCCGATACGGCCGACCGGGCTGTCGACCACCACCAGCTCCCGGCCCGGCGAGAAATGATCGGACTCGCGGTAGCGCTCATCGCGACCCGGCAGGTCGACATCGAACAGGTGGATCTTGTCGTA
>JBJTPC010000357.1:0-3634 GCA_046074905.1 Gammaproteobacteria bacterium | reverse complement strand
TCGCGCATCATCTCCATCATGATCAGGTCGACACCAGCTGCCTTGAGGCCCTCCGCCTTGCGTCGAAACAATGCCCGGGCTTCCGACTCGGGCCATTCGCGCTCCAAGCGGGTGCGGTCCGAACCCGCCACCACCGGACGCATGGTGCTCATCGAACCAGCGACCGCGATCCCCGGATCCTGCGCCGCACGCCTGGCGATGGCCACGGCCGCGGCGTCGATGCGCAGGAGGTCATCATCGCGATCCAGTGCGTTGAACAGCAGCGCGCTGGTCGCGAAAGTGTTCGCGGTGATCACTTCGGCGCCGGCGCGGAGATAGTCCTCGTGCACGGCCTGCACGATCTCCGGGTGCGTCAGGTTCACCTCGGCGCACCAGGTGGCGCCGCTCATGGGCGCTCCGCGGCGCTGGATGTCGGTGCCGGTGCCCCCATCGAGCAGGATGACCTGGCCGGCAGCCAGCTTGCGCGCAATCTTGTCGTACATGGGGAACTGTCAGTATCCGGGCAGCGGCAGGGGTGCCTACAGTAGCACCGCCGGCCCCGTCTACAGGAGGCTGCCGACGCCCGCACCTTCGAGCACCGCCGTTTCCAGACGGCGTTGGTGCCAGGCACGATCGCCCCAACTGCCACCCAATGCCCAGGCGCGCTTCATGTAGAAGTGCAGGTCCACTTCCCAGGAATAGCCCATCGCGCCATGCGCCTGCATGGCGCGTCGCGAGGCCAGTTCCGCTGCCTCGCCCGCCATCAGCTTGGCGCCGGAAACATGCGCCGTCAGTGCCCGCAGCGGCGACAGCTCCGGCAAGCCATTGGCAGTCACCTCGGCAAGGCGCGCCGCCGCCGCGTAAACCACGGGCTTCGCATACTCGAGCTGCACCGCCACGTCGGCGAGCTGGTGCTTCAAGGCCTGATAGCTGCCAATCACCTTGCCGAACTGCTGGCGCGTGGAAGCATAGTCCACGGCGATGCGTACCATGCGGTCCGCCAGGCCGAGCAACTGCGCGGCGCTGGCCACGGCGCCACGTGCGAACGCCAGCTTGCGCAGCACGGCACCGGTGGTGCCGTCGGCAATGCAAGTGGCAGTGTCCGGCTGCCAATCCACCGTGGCCAAGGCCCGCAGGCGATCGACGGAAGGCTGACGCAGCAGAGTAACGGCCTCGCGTTCCACCAGATGCACTTCGTCGTGATGGAACAGCACGAAAGCCTCGGCCGTCGCGGCGCCGAGCACGGTGGCGTTCAGGGGATGCGTGATGGCCACGCGCGCTTCGCCGCTGGCGGCGCGCTGCAGCCAGTCGCCAACGCGCGAGCCGCTGCCCTGACCGGCCAGCGCCGCCAGCAGGGGGACCGCAATGCCGGCGTGCTCCACGAGCGGCTCGGGCAGCGCCGCGCGACCGGTCTCCTCCGCCACCAGCACGAAATCGATGTCCGTCAGGCCCATGCCGCCGACCGCTTCAGGCGCCAGCATGCCCGGCAGGCCCAGCTCCACCAGACGCGCCCAGCGCGCCGGATCGTCTCCCCCCGCAGCCGTGCCTTCGCCCACCTCGGCGGGACCGGCAGCCACCCGCAACTGGGCTGGCGTGCACACGTCATCGAGCAGTTCACGGACGGCCGTGGCCATCATTCGTTGCTCTTCGCTGAACGTGAAATCCACGGCCCTTACCTCGGCATGCCGAGCACGCGCTCGGCGATGATGTTGCGCTGGATCTCGTTGGTACCGGCGTAGATGGGCCCGGCATGCGCGAAAATCCAACCCTCGAGCCAATCCCCGACTGCAGCGGCGGCAGGCGCATGCGGCAGCAGTTCCGCACGTGCGCCCAGGAGGCTCATGGCCGCTGCATGCATCGACAGGTCCAGTTCCGACCAGAAGATCTTGTTCAGGCTGGCTTCGGCACCGATGTGCCCACCGGCCATCAAGCGCGTCGCGGTGGCATAGGTGTTCAGGGTATAGGCCTCGGCATGCAGCCAGGCCTTCGCCACCGCCGCGCGCACCGTGCCATCGGCACGCTCCGCGTTCTCGCGGTAGAGCTGCACCAGCCGACGCGCCGTGGCCTGGAAGCGCGCGGGACTGCGCAGCATCAGACCGCGCTCGAAGCCGGCCGTGGCCATCGCGATGTTCCAGCCCTGGCCTTCCGCCCCCAGCCGGTTGGCGACCGGCACGCGGGCCTCCTCGAAAAAGATCTCCGCGAAACCCGGCTGGCCATGCATCTGCGGAATGCCGCGGACGCGTACACCGGGATGCCGCAGCGGCACGAGGATGAAGCTGAGTCCCTTGTGCTTGTCGCTGGCGAGGTCCGTGCGGAAGATGCCGAAGGCCCAGTCCGCAAACGTGGCGCGCGAGGACCAGATCTTGTGGCCGCGCAGCACGTACTCGTCTCCTTCCCGCGTGGCCGTCGCGCGAATCGCCGCCATGTCGGACCCGGCCTGCGGCTCGCTCCAGGCCTGTGCCCAGATCTCCTCGCCTGCCGCCATCGGCGGCAGGTAGCGCGCCTTCTGCTCGGGTGACCCGAACTCCATCAACGTCGGGCCCAGCAGGAAGATGCCGTTCTGGTTGGCGCGCAGCGGCGCTCCGGCCCGGTAGTACTCCTCCTCGAAGATCAACCATTCGACGAGATTGCAGCCGCGCCCGCCGTATTCCTCGGGCCACGTGACCATGCCCCAGCGTCCGCTCGCGAGCTTTCGCTCCCACTCCACGTGCTCGGCGTAACCCGCGGCGCCCTCGAGCGTCTGCAACTTGTGCCGCGGCACGTTGGCTTCCATCCAGGCACGCACCTCGGCACGGAAGGCCTGCTGCGCCGGTGTGTAGGCGAGGTTCACCGCCATGTCAGAAGTCCGCCTTGCCCTTGTGTTCCACGAACGCATCGCGCGACTTCTGCGAGTCGCCGTGCATGTACATCTCGAGCGTGAAGCCCTGCTCGAAACGATAGAAGCGGTCCACGTCGCCCGGCTCGATGCCATTCAGGGCTTCCTTCGCGAGGCGCAGTGCTTCGCGGCTCTTGCTGCCGATGAGGGCCGCGAAGGCACGGGCCTCCTCGAGCAGGCGCTCGCGCGGCGTCACCTTCTCCACCGCACCGAGGCGGTAGGCCTCTGCCGCGGACAGGTTGCCGCCGGTAAAGAACAGGGCCCGCACCTTGTGCAACCCGATCATGCGCGAGAGATGCGCCGCACCACCCATGGCGCCGCGATCGATTTCGGGCAGGGAGAAGAAGGCGTCCTCGCTGGCGAGGATCACGTCGCTGGCACCGCACATGCCGATGCCGCCGCCGATCACGAAGCCGTGGACAGCCGTGACCACGGGCACTTCGCAGGCGCGAATGGCCTTGAAGGTGAGGAAGTTGCCGCGGTTCAGCTGGACGATGCGCTCGGGATGCTTCTGCATCTCCTTGATATCCACGCCCGCACAGAAGCCCTTGCCCTCCGCACGGATGAGCAGGCAGCGGGTTTCGGGATTCTTGCCGGCCGCGGTAATCAGACCGGGCAGTTCATTCCACTGCTCGCTGTTGAAGGCGTTGACGGGTGGATGGGCGAGGACCAGCTCGGCCACCGTCCCGTGCTGCTCGATACGAAAGGCCATGGCGCGCTCCTCGCGGGTCTGTCGGGCGGATTCGGGCGAAGTTCAGGTGAAGCGCACGCTGGCGGTGC
>JBJTPC010000356.1:0-3874 GCA_046074905.1 Gammaproteobacteria bacterium | reverse complement strand
GCCGCGAGTGCCAGCCACCCGAGGGCCACCGTCAGCCAGCGGTGCGTGCTCCAGACCAGCCGCAAGGCCTCGATCATGTGGGCGAACACGTCCGTCACGCCCTTTTTCAAGGCCGAGGGCTGTGGCGCTCCGGGGGAAGGGGGCGGATGTCGCGGGGCGTTGCGGCGCATCGAACGTGGCAGGCTGGCGTCAGGCGATCATGGCATCGCGATAGCGGTCGAGGTGTTCCGTCGTCGAGCCGCCCCGCAAGGTCAGGGCGGTGAGCTGGCGGAAGTGATGGCTGATCGCCATCTCGTCCGTCACGCCCATGCCGCCATGGAGTTGTACGGCTTGCTGCCCGACGTATCTCGCCGCGTCGCCCGCCAGCACCTTGGCCGCAGCGACCGCTTGCCTGCGCGCCATTGCATCGGCGCCATCGACGAGCGATGCGGCCAGCAGTACCACCGAGCGTGCCTGTTCGACCTGGGTCTGCATGTCCACCATGCGATGCTGCAGCACCTGGAACGAGGCAAGGGCTCGTCCGAACTGCTGGCGCTGGCGGGTGTAGTCGATAGTCAGCTGGATGGCCTCATCCATCGAGCCGAGGGCTTCGGCACAGAGGGTGAAGACGGCCAGATCGGCGAGTGCGGCGATGCCATCGGCCGTGGCCCCCGGCAGGCGGGACGCTGCCCCGAGCTTCACGGCATCGAAATGCAGGTCCGCGGCCGGGGCACTGTCGACGGTCGGATAACGGTCCAGCAGCAGGCCGGTCGCATCCGCCGGCACCAGGAACAGCGACTCGGGAACGTCGCCGCCGCTGCTTGCCGCGACGACGAAAGCTGCTGCGGCCGGCGCGTGGTACACCGCGCGGGCGACGCCCTGCAGGGTGTAGCCCCCGGTCGCATCACCTGTCACTCGAACCGTATCACCGGGGGCGGCCGGCGTTCCGGCCAGCACCGGCACGAGGACCACTTCGCCAGTCGCCAGTCTTCCCAACCAGGCGGACTGCTGCTCCGGCGAGCCCGCTTCGGCAAGGGCACGGGTGGCGACCACGGCGCTCTCCATGAACGGGGCCACGACCAGGCGACGCCCCAGCTCCCGTGCGACCACGAGCACGTCGACCGCCGCGCCGCCAAGACCGCCGGCCGGTTCCGGCACGAGCAGTGCCACCGCACCGAGTCCCGCGAGTCCCGACCACACGCGTGGCGTATCACCACTGGCGAGTTGCTGGCGACGACGCGCGAAATCGTGGTGGTCGTCCAGATAGCGCCGGACGCTCTCGGCCAGCATCTGCTGCTCTTCGCTGAAGGTGAAGTCCATGGGGAGTCTCCTAGGCGCCAACCAGCGACTGCGCGATGATGTTCTTCTGGATCTCGTTCGAGCCGCCGTAGATGCTCAGCTTGCGCAGGTTCAGGTAGGCAGCCGTGAGCGCCTGCGTGGCAGCCGGGAGTCCCGGAACGGCCTGGCCATCGAAGCGGAGGGCGCCCGTGCCCAGGGCTTCCATCGCCAGCTCCGAGATCGCCTGACGGATCTCCGAGCCACGGATCTTGAGAATCGAGGCCTGCAGCGCCGTGCCCTTGTCCCCCGGCGCCGAGAGCACGCGCAGGTTGGTGTACTCCAGCGCCAGCAGGTCGATCTCGATCCGCGCGACGCGGCGCTTGAACTCGGGATCCTCAAGCAGTGTCCGTCCATCGCGTCGCTGCAGGCCGGCCACTGCCTTCAGGCGGAGCAGATCGCGACGGGAAGCGGGCACACCGGCGATGCCGGCACGCTCATGCCCCAGCAGGTACTTGGCGTAAGTCCAGCCCTCGTTTTCCTGGCCCACGAGGTTGGCCAGCGGCACGCGGACATCGTTGAAGAAGATCTCGTTCACCTCGTGCGTGCCATCGAGCAGGCGCGTCGGCTTCACGGTGATGCCCGGCGTCTTCATGTCGAACAGCAGCATGGAAATGCCGCGTTGCGCCTTGGCCTGCGGATCGGTCCGTACCAGGCAGAAGATCCAGTCCGCATGCTGACCGAGGGTGTTCCAGCACTTCTGGCCGTTCACGACGTAGTGGTCGCCGTCGCGCACCGCCTGCGTACGCAGCGAGGCGAGGTCCGAACCGGACCCCGGCTCCGAGTAGCCCTGGCACCACCAGTGCTCGCCGCTCAGGATGCGCGGCAGGAACCAGGCCTGCTGCTCGGGACTGCCGAAGCGCATCAGCACGGGGGCGAGCATTTTCAGTCCGAACGACACCTGCTCGGGAGCACCCGCCAGGGCGCATTCCAGCTGGAAGAGGTGCTGCTCCACCGGGGTGGCGGCCAGTCCACCGAAGGCGGTCGGCCAATGGATGGCTCCCCACCCCTGGGCGTGCAGGATCTGCTGCCAGCGGCGGATGTCGGCGATGTCCGGTGGCCCACCGGCCAGGGTGCGGGCCGCAATCTCGGGGGGCAGATGTGCGGCGAGCAGCGAGCGGACGCGGTCGCGGAAGGCCAGTTCGGCGGCAGAGTAGTTCAAGTCCATGGGTGTCCGGGCTCGGCAAGGGGCAGGGGAAGGAACGGCAGGCAGCGATATTGACCGCACCGGGGGTTTCTGGGAATGGGTCGGCGACGAAGATTGCCCCGCCGGGACGGACCTTGACCCTGCCACCCGCGGCGGCCATACTGCAGTGCATGAACACGATCGTCCCCGCCGCCCCGCTTTGGTGGTGGCGCCCCCTCACGGAGTGGGCGCCGGACGCCGTGTAACGTCACCGTTACCCGAACACTGGAACCCATCTCCGCAGTTGCCGGGGATGGGTTTTTTAATGTCCGCTCCCCGGTGCCGCAAGGACCCCGAGAGCAGCCCATGTCGTACCTTCCTGCCGCCGCCAGTTCCGCGCCCCTGACCGGGACGCCGTTCGACATTGCGGCCGACCTCGACACCCCGGTCTCCGCCTTCCTCAAGCTGCGCCCGTTCCGGCCGCGGTTCCTGCTCGAGAGCGTCGAGGGTGGTGAACGCCTGGCCCGCTATTCGTTCATCGGTTTCGGTGACTGCCTGGAAGTCCGGCTGGATGCCCGCGGCCTCACGGTGGATGGCGAAACCCGTCCCGCACCCGCCACGAAGGGCGAGTTGCTCGATGCACTACGCGACGCGCTCAAGCGGGCGCCGCGTCCCCTGCCGGAAGTGCCCGGGGTACCGCTGGCGGGCGGGTTGGTGGGTTTCAGTGCCTACGACCTCGTGCGGCGCTTCGAGCGTCTGCCGGCCCGCGCCGAGGCGATGACGGTTCCCGAAGGCTGTTGGGTGGCACCGCAGAGCTTCCTGGTGTTCGATCACGTCACCCGCGGCATCGCGCTGTTGCACGCGGGTTCCGAGGAGGAGCGTCAGGCACTGCGCCAGGACATCATCCGCGCGCTGCGCGGCGGGCTGCCTACCGGGCGCCCGCGCGTGAAGGTGAGCCCGGCCAATGCCAGTCTGTCGCAACCGCAGTTCCTCGACGGGGTCGCCCGGGTGAAGGAGCGGATCGCCGCCGGCGACGTCTACCAGCTGGTGCTCGCGGTGCAGTTCGCCGGTCGCCACAACCTCGAGCCCTTCGAGGCCTATCGTGCGCTGCGACTGATCAATCCTTCGCCCTACATGTTCTTTCTCGATATCGCCGGCCTGCAGGTGGTGGGCTCGTCGCCCGAGGCGCTCGTGAAGCTGCAGGGCGGCAAGGCGCAGTTGCGCCCCATCGCCGGAACGCGCCCGCGCGGGGCCGATGCAGCGGCGGACCTCGCCCTCGAGGCCGGTTTGCTCGCGGACACCAAGGAGAACGCCGAGCACGTGATGCTGGTGGATCTGGCGCGCAACGACCTCGGTCGCGTGGCGGCTGCCGGCAGTGTGGGTGTGGATCCCTATCGCGTCATCGAGCGCTACAGCCACGTGATGCACATCGTC
>JBJTPC010000355.1:0-2606 GCA_046074905.1 Gammaproteobacteria bacterium | reverse complement strand
TTGTACTTGTACTGGCAAAACGACGCCCGTGGCCACGGCGGCGCATAGAGCGGCTTGGCGGGACGTTTTTTCCAGGCCGATCGGCGGTGGGCCGACAGCGCGAGGATTCGACGAATACTTCGGCGTGGATATACCCAACTGGCCTCCCTTCTGCTTTATCGAAAACGACCGCGTGGTCGGTGTGCCCACGGAATTCCTCCCTGCGGTGCTGCTGGAAAACAACCAGGCCAGTATCGGCGGCCCGGCGTTGAAAGACTGGAAGCTCGAACCGACGCTGCCCGCGCTGGGCGACCGCGCCGTGCGTTTCATCGCCGACCAGCGGCGGGCGCAGCGTCCCTTCTTGCTCTACCTGCCGCTCACCTCGCCGCACACGCCCCTCGCGGTGAATGACGAATGGCAGGGCAGGAGCGGCCTGAACGCCTATGCGGACCTGGTGATGGAAACGGATGCCCTGGTGGGCCGGGTGCTTAAGGCCCTGGACGACGGCGGAATTGCGAACGACACGCTGGTCGTGTTCACCAGTGACAATGGCTGTGCCCCGTACATCGGGATGTCGGACCTGGAAAAGATGGGCCACTACCCAAGCTGGCCCCTGCGCGGAGCCAAGGCTGACGCGTGGGAAGGCGGCCATCGCGTGCCTTTCATCGTTCGCTGGCCAGGCATGGTGAACCCTGGAAGTGTCTGCGATCAACTGGTGCAGCAGTCTGATTTGATGGCCACGTTCGCCGCCGTGCTAGGAACCGCACTGCCGGACAACGCGGGTGAAGACAGCGTGAGTCTCTTGCCTCTGCTCCAGGGCGGCGATCGACCCGTGCGCGACAATGCCGTGAGCACCTCCATCGGAGGCACTCCCGCCGTGCGCAGCGGAGGCTGGAAGTACATCCCCGCTCCCGGCTCCGGCGGCTGGGGCAAAGGCGGCGATCAATCGCAGCCCGTGCAGCTCTACAACCTCAGCGACGATCTCGGTGAAACCAGAAACCTCGCCGCCGCCATGCCGGAGCAAGTCGCCAGGATGCAGTTGCTTCTGGAAAAAATCATCACCGACGGCCGCAGCACGCCCGGAGCACCGCAAAACAACGATGTCGAGGTGCGCCGCTATCCGGCAAGGCCTGGTGCCGGATCGCCGCCAACAACCAAGGAAACGAGTCGGGTTGTTCCATGAGGGACGGCCCTGCGCTCTCGGTGTCCTGTTGCTCATGCCGGGAGCGGCGCTGGCAGCCACAAACGTTTCAGCAACGCTTCCGCAGCATTTGACAGGTGACGAAAGCCGCGGGAGCGGCCCAAGACGATCCAGCTGTCACGCATCACGAACACCAAAAACGCCACGCACCAAGCCATTCGAAACGTGCTGCCGCGGGGCGTTGGAAGCGAGGCGATACCTGCCGGCGTCCTTCCGTACACGAGCACGTCGACCGTAGGCGGTTCGGTCGCACGCAGCGATGCCCGGATGTGAGCAAGGCGACGACGCGGGGCGGGTGACGCATGGTCGGATGATTGGTGACGCCTGGCTGGCGAAGACGCATCGGACGGAACAGCACGGTGTTCCACGCGGGGCGTCGGCGAACTCGTGGCACGATCCGCGGCGTCGCCGCCGGCGGTCACGCCAGCGTCCAGCCCTGGCGGTATTCGCGGCGGATGAACTCGTCCGCCGCAGGGCAGTTCGTCGCCTTGAGGCCGGCTGGATCCCAGGTCAGCTTCTGCCCAGTCCGATAGGCGACGTTGCCGAGATGGTTTGCCTCCGTGAGCCAGCCCGCGTACTCGAAGTTGCTGCCCGTCGGGGAGCCGGTCTTGCAGGCCTGGATGAACTGGGCCCAATGGCCAGGGGAATCCGGGATGAACTGCGCCGGCGGCTGGAAGCCTGCGAACTGATGCTCCGGCAGCAGCACGTGACGCTTGTAATCGGCGAGGAGCATGCCCTTGTCGCCGATGAAGAGGGTTCCATTGGGGAAGCTCTTCACCGTGGGATCCTCGTTCCACTTGTCAGGCTTCACGTTGCCCTGGTACCAGGTGACTCGCACCGGCGGCAGGTCGCCCCGCGCGCCGTACTCATACACCGCCTTCATCGTGGCCGAGGCGATGTCCTTGTGGGGCGGGGGGCCGAAGGCCTCGACGCTGAGCGGTGCCCGCAGCTTCAGGGCCCAGAATGGGAGATCCAGGGAATGGCTGCCGAGGTCCGACATCGTGCCGTTGCCGAAGTCCCAGTAGCGGTACCACTTCGGCCCGGGCAGATAGGCGTTGTTGAAGGGACGGTACGGCGCGGGGCCGATCCACAGGTCCCAGTCGACCCCGCTCGGCACCGGATCGCTGCCGGTGGGCGAATCCGGCGTGATGTCGACGTCCTTGGCTGCCTTCGCATCTTCCACAGACTGCAGGCCCCAGGCACGCGAGACCCACGTGTGAACGTCCCGCACCGGGCCGATGGCGGGAGCCACGACGGCCGGCTCGTCCGCTGCACCGGCGTGGTCGAGGCCGTTGAGAACACCCCCGCGGGGCTCACGGCCACGCTCTCCTCCCCCGGCGGCCAGTGGTTCGCCACGCTCGGCGACCAGCCCGCGCCGCCGGCTAGCGCGCGGCTCGCGGTGGGAAACACCGTGGCGGTGGCGGGC
>JBJTPC010000354.1:0-7281 GCA_046074905.1 Gammaproteobacteria bacterium | reverse complement strand
CTGGTTGCAGGCGATGCAGGTGTTGATGCGATCGGGGCGGCCGGCGGCGGCTTTGTTCACGAATTCCGCGTCGGCCAGCAGGGGACGCGCCATGGACACCATGTCCGAGTCGCCGCGCGCCAGGACTTCCTCGGCCACGGCGGGGTCGTTTACCCGGTTGGTACAGACCAGCGGCACCGATACCACGCCGCGAAGGCGTCGCGTGACCCAGGTGAAGGCGGCCCGCGGGACGCAGGTGGCGATGGTCGGCACCCGGGCCTCATGCCAGCCGATGCCCGTATTGATGAGACTGACTCCCGCCGACTCCAGGCCACGGGCGAGCGCCTCGATTTCCTCCCACGGACTGCCCTCCTCGACGAGGTCCAGCAGGGACAGACGGAAAATGATGATGAAATCCGGGCCAACCGCATCGCGGATACCACGGACCACCTCCAGCGGCAGACGATGGCGATTCTCGATGCTGCCCCCGTACTCGTCGGTACGCCGGTTGGTGCGGGCCGCGATGAACTGGTGCAGGAAGTAACCCTCCGAGCCCATCACCTCCACACCGTCGTAGCCGGCCTGCTGCGCCAGGCGCGCAGTACGGATGAACGCCTCGCGCTGGCGTCGCACCCCCCAGGTGGTCAGCGCCCGCGGCTTGAACGGGCTGATCGGGGATTTGAGCGCGCTGGCGGAAACGCAGAGGGGCGAGTATCCGTAACGTCCCGCGTGCAGGATCTGCATGCAGATGTGTCCGCCCTCCCGATGGACCGCCTCCGTGACCAGGCGGTGCCGCGCAACCTCCCGGCGACTGGACAGCTTGCCGCCGAACGGCGTCAGCCATCCGGCCACGTTGGGCGCGATGCCCCCGGTGACGATCAGCCCCACCCCACCCCTGGCGCGCTCCGCAAAGTACGCGGCCAGGCGAGGGTAGTCCGCCTCGCGGTCCTCGAGGCCGGTGTGCATCGAACCCATCAGGACGCGATTGCGCAGCGTCCGTGAACCCACGCGCAGCGGCGCCAGCAGGTGGGGATAAGGAAGAGCGGCCGCCGGGGCCGGGTGGGCAGGGGTTGTCATGTGCCCAGTCTATCGCGCGCCGTGTACCCTTGGCGGATGGAACCCATCTCCACCGTCGGACCGGCATCGCCGCCGATATCGCCATTGCTCACTGCCGCGGGACTGGTGAAGCGTTACCCGAAGGTCGAGGCCGTCCGGGGCGTCAGCCTGCAGCTTTACCCGGGGGAATGTTTCGGGCTGCTGGGTCCGAACGGGGCAGGCAAGAGCACCACCATCGAGATGCTGGAGGGCATACTGCCGCCCACCGAAGGTGCCGTGCGCTACCGCGGCGAGCCCATCGGGTCCCGCTTCCGGCAAGAGGCCGGCATCCAGTTCCAGAAGACCTCCCTGCAGGAATTCCTGACCGTGCGCGAGACGGTCACCCTCTTCCAGCGCCTGTACGATCATGCCTTGCCGGTGGACGAGGTGCTGCGCCGGTGCGCGCTGCAGGATCTTGCCGGTCGCGACAACAAGAAGCTGTCCGGAGGACAACTGCAGCGGTTGTTGCTGGCCGTCGCGCTGGTCAATGATCCGGCCATCCTGTTCCTTGACGAACCCACCACCGGTCTGGATCCGCAGGCCCGCCGCAACTTCTGGGATTTGGTGCAAGGCATCAAGTCGCGTGGCACCACGGTCATGCTGACCACGCACTACATGGATGAGGCCTTCGTGCTCTGCGACCGCATCGCCATCATGGACAGTGGCCGGTTCATCGCCGAAGGCACGCCCCGCGGTCTGCTGGACGAGCATTTCGGGGAAGGTGCGGCGGAACGCCCCGGCCCGGAGGGGCGACCTTACAACCTCGAGGACCTGTTCCTCAAACTGACCGGACGGGACCTGCGCACATGAATGCTCCTGCCCCCGGGCTCGCGCCCCTGCGGCGCCTGCTGGCGCTGCTGCACGCCCGGAACCTCGAATTCGTGCGTGACCGCCGCACGCTGGCCTGGAACCTGCTGATGCCGTTCGGCATCGTGCTTGCCTTTGCCTTCATCTTTTCCGGTCCGGACAAGCCGCTGTTCAAGGTGGGCGTGCTCCTGCCTGCAGACATCACTCTCGCCGCGGCAAGATCCACCGCACTGCACCCCTTGCTGCAGACCCGCTATCTCGACTTCTACGTGCCGGAAAACCCGACGGTCGCGGTGGACAAGGTGTCGCGGCACCAGGTCGACCTCCTGCTGGATTTGCGCAACCGCGGTACCCCGGCACACTACTGGGTCAATCCCGATTCTCCCAAGGGCTACATTGCGGAGAAGTTGTTGCGAGTCGCCGATGGGGCCGCCCTCCGCAACACCGTGACGGGTCAGGCAATCAGTTACGTCGACTGGGTCCTGCCGGGGATCCTCGGCCTGAACCTGATGTTCAGCAGCGTGTTCGGTGCGGGCTACGTCATCGTCCGCTATCGCAAGAGTGGCTACCTGCGGCGCTTGCGCGCCACGCCGGTGACAGCCTTCGAGTTCCTGGCCTCCCAGGTGCTCTCGCGCCTCCTGCTGGTCATGACTATCGCGACGCTCACCTTCATCCCGCTGACCTGGCTGGTCGGGCTGACGGTGGCCGGCAGCGGATGGCTGCTCTTGCTGTTGGCGACCCTCGGCGCGCTGAGTCTGATTTCGCTCGGCCTGGTCGTCGCCGCTTACGTCAGCAGCGAGGAACTGGCCGGCGGGCTGCTGAACCTGTGCACATGGCCCATGATGCTGCTGTCCGGCGTCTGGTACTCGCTCGAGGGTGCCAACCCCTGGCTGGTGACATTCGCGGGGATCCTCCCGCTCACCCATGTGCTGGACGGCGCTCGCGCCATCATGATCGACGGCGCCGGCTGGAGCGCCGTGTGGCCGCATCTCGCGATACTCGCCGGCATGACCCTCGGGTTCCTCGGCATCAGCTCGGCCGGGTTCAGGTGGAGAACCGAGTGAACAGTGGACGACGTTCGCCCTACCACTCACCCGGGTGGTGGGCCTCGCTGGTACTCGGCGGCAGCTATTGCCTCGCCGCCTGGAATTCGTGGACGGGTGACTGGGTGGTTGTCTGGAAGGGCAGCGGCGTTACCTGCCTGGCCATCTGGCTATTCTCGCTCGCCCGCGCGAGCCGGCAAGCGCCGGAGCGCATCCTGCTGCAACGCTTGGCGTTGGTCCTGGCGCTGGGTGCCTTGGGGGATGTCCTGTTGGCGATTCATGGCCTGGTGGTGGGCGCCCTCGCCTTCGCTGCCGGGCATCTCCTGGCGCTCCATGCGTATGGCTCGCCAGCCATCCGTCGCGGCAGCAGACGGGATCCGTGGGCTCCCTTGCTGGGAGCCGGCGTGAGCGCCGGGGTCACCTACGCCCTGTTGCAAGGGCAGGCGTTGGCGCCCCTTGCCGTTGTCTATGCGCTGCTGGTGGGGGCGATGGCAGGTGCCGCCTGGCAAAGCCGCTTGGCGCGGCACCTCACCGGACTCGGGGCTTGCCTTTTCCTGGTCAGTGACTGGCTGATTTTTGCCGGCCAGGCAATCCCAGCCGCCGTCGACCTTGCGCGAATCGGCGTCTGGCCGCTGTACTTCGGTGGACAGGCGCTGATCGCGGCGGGCATCGCCAGCGATCTGGCGCTGCCTTCATCCACCGCTGCCGACGGCAGTGTCGTCGGCTAGGCCGCGCTACATCGCCCGCAAACCCTCGGTAACGGGCAGTCGCGCCGCACGCCAACCGGGTAGCAGTCCGCCGATCAGTCCCAGCAGCAAGGCATAGATCGTACCGGTGACCAGCAGGGCGGGCGTCACCTTGAAGGCGAAAGCCACCTGGGTGAAGGTGGCGAAGTTGAGGGTGGACGCCTGGTAGCCGTTGAAGACCAGATAGGCAATGACCCCGCCTAGAAGACCGCCGCACAGGCCCAGCACCAGCGATTCCACCAGCACGGAGGCCAACACCGGCAGCCCGCCGAACCCGATCGCGCGCAAGGTGGCGATCTCGCGTGTTCGCGCCGCAACGGCGGAGTACATCGTATTCACCGCGGCAAACACGGCACCGGTCCCCATCAGGATCGCGATGGTGAATCCGAGCGTGGTGATGATGGTGACCAGTACCTTGGACTGCTCCGCGAGGAACTCGCGCTCGCTGCGGACATTGACATCGAGGCGCGGGTCGCCCTTCAGGGCGCGTTTCAGGGTCGCCAGTGCAGCCGGGCTCTCCAATTGCAGGCGGACGGACTGGACAGTGGTGCCGCGCCGGTAGGCGGATGCCAGCACGTGCCGGTCCGCCCAGACTTCCGACTCCGCCACGCCACCGCCATCGCTGAAAATGCCAACGACTTTCCAGCGGCGGCTTCCGGCAACAATCTCGCGGCCGAGTTCGATCCCGTAGAACTGCGCCGCCGCGGAACGACCGACCACCACCTCGTCATGGCCCGGCTCCAGCATCCTTCCCTGGATGATCCGGAAGTCGCCGCGCAGGCTCGGCGCATGGGGACCGACGCCCCGCAAGGGCACGTTGTTGGAGGGACCCGTCGGCCCGGTCCGGCGCAACGGCAAGTCGAGCACCGTATACAGTTCCGGCGAAGCGACCGGGCCGTTCTCGTCGCGGGCGATGCCCGGCGCGTCGGTAACGACCTGGGCCTGATCCTTGCCGAGGCCACTGGAGAGTTCCTCCGCGGAGCCCCCGCGAATGACGATGGCCACTTCCTCGCGACCCTTGGCCGCGACCGTGGCACGGAACCCCTCGCTGATGGACAGCAGCGCCACCAGCACCGCCACCACACCGGCGATCCCGATGATGGCGACCAGGGAAGAATCCAGCCTTGCCGGGATGTTCCGTATGTTCAAGGCGACGACGGCACGCAATTGCCGCCAGGTGGAACCGGCCATGCCTCAACCCCTGCGCAGTGCATCGACGATGCGCAAGCGCATCGCCTGTACCGCCGGAATGGCACCGGCCGCCAGACCGAGCCCGACCACCCACCCGAGACCCTGCAGCAGGGTGCCGGTGTCCACCGCAAAGCCGGGGAGGTAATTCTTCAGCGCCGCGCCCAGTTGCAGGCCGAGCAGCCAAGCCATGCCCATGCCGAGCAAGCCGCCGATGGCGGTGACCAGGACGCTCTCGGCCAGAACCAGCACGAGAATGGTCCCATTGGCGAAGCCCAGCGTCTTCAACACGCCGATTTCGCCGGTCCTCTCGCGGACGGACTGCGCCATCGTGTTGGCACTGACGAGCAGCATGGTGAAGAACACCGCACTCACGACCGCCCCGAGAATCGTGCCGATGCTGCCGACCTGCTTCATGAAGCCCTGCGCCATGGCACGCTCGGTCTGCGTCTTCGTTTCCGCGGGGGAATTGGCAAACATGTCGTCGATGCGGTGGGCTACCGAATCGGCGAGCGCCGGGTTGGCGATTTGCACCATCACCCAGCCGATCCGGTCGCGTTGCGAGTCGGGCAGGGTCTCGTTGAAATGATCGTAGTGGAACAGGATCTGGCGGGTGTCGCCGTCGTCACGCACATCGAAGATGCCACGGACGGTCAGGTTCCAGGTGTTGCTGCCGTCCTTCCGCCGATAGATGCTGCTGCGCAGCGGAATCACATCCCCGAGCTTCCAGCCAAAGAGATCCGCCACCGCGCGCCCCACCAGCATGCCGGTACGGTCGGCGAGGAACTCCTCCCTCTCGCCGCGCGACAGCAGGATCTCCGGGTACATCTCGAGATATTCGGGCTGGATGGGGAAGGTGGGAATCTGCTCCCGCGCGTCGCGCACGTAGCCCCCCATCCAGTTCGCCGAACTCGCCCGCACCACCCCATCGATACCCTTGACGCGGCCAAGATAACTGGCCGGCAGCGGCAGGATGAAACTCACCTTCTGCTGGACCATCAAGCGGTCCACGCCAGCCTGCTGGACACCGGAATCGAACGCGTGGTTCATCGCTCCGGCCAGCGAATACAGCAGGAAGGCGATGAAGATGGAGCCGATGGTGAAGGCAGTGCGCAGGCGCCGACGCCGCAGGCTGGCGAGCACGAGCGGTACGTAGCGAGCGGCATGCACCAGCGCGTTTGGCACTTAACGGACCTCCGCGAGCAACACGCCCTTGTCGAGATGCAACTGCCGTGTCGCGCGCTCTGCCGCACGTGGATCGTGCGTGACCATCAGGATGGTCTTGCCGTGAACGCGGTTGAGTTCCTGCAGGAGGTCCAGGATCTCGTCACCCGACTTGCGGTCCAGGTCGCCCGTAGGCTCATCGCACAAGAGCAAGGTGGGATCGGTGACGATGGCGCGCGCGATGCCGACACGCTGCTGCTGCCCGCCCGACAGTTCGTTGGGTCGATGCGTGAGGCGATGACCCAGCCCGACCAACTCGAGGGCTGCCCGCGCGCGGCGCATGCGTTCCTTCCCGGAGAGATCCGTCAGCAGGAGTGGGAGTTCCACGTTGCGCTCTGCGCTGAGCACCGGGAGCAGGTTGTACATCTGGAAAATGAACCCGACGTGATCCGCCCGCCAACGGGCCAGCGCCGCATCGGGCAGTTCACCCACGGCCAGTCCGCCGATGGCCAGCGTGCCCGCGGTCGGTCGATCGAGCCCGCCCAGCAGGTTCAACAGCGTCGACTTGCCGGACCCCGAGGGGCCCATCAGTGCGACGAACTCCCCTGCCTGGATGTCGAGCGACAACCCGTCGAGTACCCGCAGGGACTCGGCGCCGCGGTGGTACTCCTTGACGAGGTCCCGCAGGTGGATGAGAACCGCCATGCCGCTCAGCCCGCCGCCTTCGACTTCACCGCACGCCCCTCGGCCAAGTCCTTGGCCGGGTTCAGGATAACGACCGTGCCCGGCGCCAGACCGGAGGCAATTGGCACCAACTCGTCCTTGGCCGGCCCCGCACTCACCGTCACCGCTGCCGCCTTGCCGTCCCGGACCGTCCACACCCGGGTGCCCGCCTCATCGCGGACCACGGCCGCTTGTGCCACCCAGGACTGCGGCGGTTTTTCCTTCGCTGCGCTCTCATCGAGAAAACGCACCTTCACCCCCATGTCCGGGAGGATACGTGGGTCGAGGGTGTCGAACCCGATACGGACACGGACGGTGGCCTTCTGCCGATCCGCCGTCGGCACGATGGCGATGACCCGGCAGGGAAACGAGACCTCGTCATAGGCATCGAGAATGGCTTCGACCCTCATCCCGGCGACCACCCGGTTGATGAAGCTCTCGTTGACATCAACCTCGATTTCCCGCGAGTCCATGTCGACGACCGTGGCGATGCAGTCCGCGTGAAGCCGCCACCGGCGGAGATGGGCGACACCATT
>JBJTPC010000353.1:0-4362 GCA_046074905.1 Gammaproteobacteria bacterium | reverse complement strand
GGCACCTTCGCCAACATCCGACTCCGCAATCTGCTGGCACCGGGCACCGAAGGCGGCGTGACGATCCACATCCCGAGTGGCGAGCAGCTGTCGATTTTCGACGCCGCCGAGCGCTACAAGACGGCGGGCACGCCGCTGGTGATTCTCGCCGGCAAGGAGTACGGCACGGGTTCCTCGCGTGACTGGGCGGCCAAGGGCACGATGCTGCTCGGGGTCAAGGCAGTCATTGCCGAGAGCTTCGAGCGTATTCATCGCTCCAACCTGATCGGCATGGGCGTCCTCCCGCTGCAATTCGTGGAGGGACAGAACGCGCAATCGCTGGGCCTGAGTGGCCGCGAGGTCTTCGAAATCGTCGGCCTCCACCAGGGCGCGGCGAAGACGGTGCAGGTGGTGGCGAAGGCGGAGGATGGCAAGGAGACCCGGTTCACCGCACGTGTCCGCATCGATACGCCGAAGGAACTGGAGTACTACCAGCACGGTGGCATCCTCCAGTACGTTCTGCGCCAGATCGCGCGCGCCGCCTGACGCTGCATGGTCGCCTCCGCGTCTCCCGCCGCGGGGGCGGCCGTGGTCGCCGTCTTCGATCTCTACGGCACGCTGACCTACCGCGATACCTTCATTCCCTGGTTGCTGGGCTATACGCTGCGGCAACCGACCCACTGGTGGCGCTTGCTTGGGCTGGTGCCGATCGGCTTCGCGGCGGCCGTCGGGGTCCGTGACCGCGGACGCTTGAAGTCCTGGCTGCTGCGCGTCCTTGCCGGCGGCAGTGACAGCGCCGCCCTGGATTGCTGGTCCAGAGACTACGCCGCCCGGGTGGTGGCCACGTCGATCCGTCCCGCGGCCCGCGAGGCGTTGCAGCGCCACCTTGCCGCGGGCGATCACGTGATCGTGCTCTCCGCCAGTGTCGATGCGTATGTCCCGCGAATCGCCGCCTTGCTCGGTGTCCACGAGACCATCTGTACCGGCGTCCGCTGGCGCGAGGATGGTCGCCTGGATGGGCGTCTGACGACCCCGAATCGCCAGGGCGAGGAGAAGGCGCTGGTGTTGCGTGCCCTGCGCGAGCGCTTCGCCGGCTGCCGTTTCGCCGCCTATGGCAATACGGCAGGCGACCTGCCTCATTTGCGGCTGGCGGACGCCCCCCTGTTGGTGAACGCGAACGGCCGCGCACGTCGGCAAGCGGTCCATCTCGGCATCCCGACCGCCGACTGGTCGTGAGCGGGGCGGGCCTGCGGGAAACCGCGCGAGAGCGCGCCGCGAATCGGTAGGGGTTGCCAAAGGAGTACAGAGCATGACCACCACTGTCCCGCGAATCCTCCCGAGCGAGATCGTCAGCGAAAGCGTTTATTGTTCGCGTCGCGAGGCGCTGCGCCATCTGGCCCTGGGGACGGGTGCACTCGCGATCGCCGGCGCGCTGCCCGCAGCTGCCACCTCCCCCGCGGGCGAGAAACTCCAGACCCGGCCCTCCCCGTTCAGCACCCGCGAACCCGTCAACCGCTGGGAAGAGGTCACGGGATACAACAATTTCTACGAGTTCGGACTGGAAAAGACCGACCCGGCCGAGAACGCACACACGCTGCGAACCCGTCCCTGGAAGGTGACCATCGACGGGGAATGCGAGCGACCCGGCACCTTCGACCTCGACGAACTCCTGAAGCCCCACCCGCTCGAGGACCGTATCTACCGTTTTCGCTGCGTGGAGGGGTGGTCGATGGTGATTCCCTGGGTGGGCTTGCCGCTCGGCGATCTCCTCAAGCGGTTTGCGCCCACATCACGAGCCCGCTTCGTCGAGTTCACCACCTTGCTGGACCCGGCGCAGATGCCGGGGCAGCGTCGTGCAGTGCTCGATTGGCCCTATCGTGAGGGTTTGCGCATGGATGAAGCGATGCATCCGCTCGCCATTCTGGCCGTCGGCGTGTTCGGTCGCGTGATGCCGAACCAGAACGGCGCACCGTTGCGGCTGGTAGTCCCCTGGAAGTACGGCTTCAAGAGCATCAAGAGCATCGTGCGCATCCGCTTCACGGAGCGTACGCCCAGGACGTCGTGGAATCAGGCTACGCCCCAGGAGTACGGATTCTTCGCCAACGTCAATCCGGCTGTCGATCATCCTCGCTGGAGCCAGGCCAAGGAGCGCCGCATCGGTGCCGCGGGCGGACTGTTTGCATCACGGATCGATACCCTGCCCTTCAACGGATATGCCGACCAGGTCGCTGCGCTCTACCGCGGCCTCGACCTGCGACGCTGGTACTAGGCGCGCGTCCCGAATGCGCCGCTGGGAACTGTTGCGCTACGCTCTCCATGCCTCGTCGGCATTGCCGCTGGCCTGGTTGTTGGCGGCTGCGCTGGGCCTGGGCGGGCAATCCCTGGGGGCCGATCCCGTCGAAAAACTGCTGCGCGAGACGGGCTGGTGGGGCCTCACCCTGCTGGTTGCCAGCCTCGCCGTGACGCCGCTGCGCGTGTTGAGCGGGCGCAATCCCGTGCTTTCATTGCGCCGTCCGCTCGGGCTTTGGGGGTTCGCCTACGCGACCCTGCATTTCACCATCTATCTGGTGCTGGATCGCCAGTTGGCATGGACGGAAATCGTGGGCGATCTGGCGAAGCGTCCCTACATCATGGCCGGCATGGGCGCCGTGCTTGCCCTCATACCGCTGGCGGCCACCTCCACTGCCCGAGCCATGCGCGCGCTGGGTCGACGCTGGCAAACCCTTCACCAGTTGGCCTACGTCGCGGCCGTGCTGGCGGTCCTGCATTTTGCGCTGCAGGTGAAGAAGGATCTTGCCGAGCCGATGCTTTACGCGACAGCGCTGACCGTGCTGCTGGGATGGCGCGTCTGGCGACGACTCAGGCGCGAGCGCGCCGCTGCCCCATGACCGGCCGGAGACGCTCCGCCAGCGAAAGCAGCAGTCCTTCGGTCGTCGGCCAGTCGATGCAGGCGTCCGTCACCGAAACTCCGTACCGGAGCTGGGAGAGGTCTGCCGGAATCGGCTGGTTACCCCAATGCAGATGGCTTTCCAGCATCAGGCCGACGATGGAGCGGTTTCCCTCAAGCACCTGGCCAACACAGTCCTCGGCGACGCCGGGCTGGTTCCCGGCGTCCTTGTTGGAGTTGCCATGGCTGCAATCGACCACGATGTTGGCGGGCAGCCCTGCCTTGCGCAGCGCTGCCTCCGACTGGCCGATGCTCACTGCGTCGTAGTTGCCGCGACCACCGCCACCCCGCAGCACGAGATGCCCGTGCGCGTTGCCGCGTGTCCGCATCACCGCGCTCTGGCCGGACTCGGTGATGCCGAGGAAATGATGCGGGCTGCGTGCGCTTTGCAGCGCGTTGATGGCCACCGTCAGCGAACCATCCGTGCCATTCTTGAACCCGACGGGCGTCGACAGGCCACTGGCCATCTCGCGATGCGTCTGGCTTTCGGTGGTGCGCGCACCGATTGCCGTCCAGGTCACCAGGTCGCCGAGGTACTGCGGCATGATCGGGTCCAGCGCTTCGGTGGCGGCCGGAAGACCCTGCTCGGACAACCACAGCAGCAACCCGCGGGCAAGCCCGATCCCCTTCTCGATGTGGAAGGAATCGTCCATGTCCGGATCGTTGATCAGGCCCTTCCAGCCCACGGTCGTGCGCGGCTTCTCGAAGTAAACCCGCATGATGACGAACAGGGTGTCCTGCACCCGCTCGGCAAGGGACTTGAGCCGCATCGCGTAGTCCCGGGCGGCCTCGATGTCGTGAATGGAGCACGGACCGACCACGACGAACAAGCGGGGATCGCGCCCCTCGAGGATGTCCCGCACCGTCTCGCGCGAGCGGAAGACGAATTCCTCCACGCCGGGCAATTGCGGCAGCCGCTGCTTCACCTCGGCAGGCGTGGGCAACACGTCGGCGGCGAGGACATTGGTGTCGACAAGGCGGGTGGACATCACGGAACCTTCAGGCCGGAGCGCGGGCCAGTCAATGTGGGCAAAGCCCGTGATTATACCTGCACCGAAAGCCGCGCCCAGCGCACGACCACTGCGCGCGGTCGCCTGCGCTAACCGAATACCCAGTCGGGAACGCCCTGCCAACCCCGCATCAACTCGCGGTCGAGCGCCTTCCAGTCGGGCTCCAGCTCGGCTACCGCCGACCAGAAGCGCTCGGAGTGGTTCATGTGGCGGGTGTGCACCAACTCGTGGATGAACAGGTAGCGGGTCACCGTCGGGTCCTGGAACAACAGGCAGACATTCAGGCTGATGGTCCCGGAACGCGAGCAGCTACCCCAGCGAGTGCGCTGGCGGCGCACCTGGGCACGCCGGTAGGCGAAGCCCTCCAGCGCCGCCACCTCCGCCAGCCACGGCACCAACCGACGGCGTCCCGCCTCGAGCAGCCAG
>JBJTPC010000352.1:0-2878 GCA_046074905.1 Gammaproteobacteria bacterium | reverse complement strand
GTGCCCTTGCCTGCAGGGTCGTAGGCGAGCGAAGACACGCGCAAGGGGATGGCCCCGGTCACCTCGGCCAGTTCCCGCACGCTGCCCGTAGCCAGGTCCATGGCAATCACGGCGGAGACTCGACCGGGGTACCGGACTGCGGCATAGAGTTCCCGGCCATCCGCCGAGACATGAGCCCGCGATATTGCCCCGAGGCCCTCCTTCGCGATGTCGCGCGCCTCGGTGGTGGGATAGGCACGGACGGCGGAGAGATTGGCCTGCTGGAACTCCCGTTCCCAGTCGATCCACTCCCGCCAGGCCGTATCGATGGAGCGACCATAAACCTGCTTGAACTCGGCGGCGTAGTAGCGTTCGCTGCCCTCGTCGCGTCGCCACCACGCAAGCAGTTTTTCCGGGCCGTATTGCAGTGCCAGGTAGCTCAGGAAGCGGGTTCCGTACAGGTAGGCATTCGCTCCCGCCTGGAAATCGACGTCACCGCCCTTCGATTCGAGCGCCAGCGGGGTGAAGAATTCCGCGCCATCGCGCGCCATGGAGCGGAAGACCATCTCGTCATAGCCGCCTTGGGCACGCCCGAGACCACCCGCCATCCAGGTCTCGAGGAAGACCGCTGCCCCCTCCATGTACCACCGCGGGCTGGTTCCTCTGGGGTTCGTCAGGTAGTAGTAGAGGATGGACTCCGGGTGCTCGGCCACCGGCCCCACCTTGCCGCTGAACAGTCGCCGGTAGCGGAGATCCGCGGAGTTGGGGCGGTCGCCCATGGCCACATGCACCAGCTCGTGGTTCATGATGGTGAACATCCGCTCGGCCGGACTGAAGGTTTCGAAGGCGAGGCTGGGCGGCGCGATGTCGAAGAAGATCCGGTTGCGAGGGGCGCCGAGAATGGTGGTGGCATTGCCTCGATCGGCGAAGTCGCGCAGGAGTACGGGGATTTCGCCCTCGGGGCGGTAGCCGAAGAAGCGATCCTGCGCTGCCAGCGCATCCAGCAGGCAGCGCGTGGCGTAGTCGACGATGTGCGCGCCGAAGGGGTCGAAATAGACCACTCGCACCCCATCGCGGGAAGCCTGGCGGATTCCCTGCGCGGTCGCCGAACTCCAGGCACCCAGCGCAAGCAAGGTCACCGCCAGGATTCGCCATGACCGCATGTCTCGTCCCCTGTAATCGCGGCCGGACACCCGCGAGTTCACGAGGGAGGGAACCCACCTGCCGGTCTGTGGGATAGGGTGCTATCCCCTCCGTGCCAAGTAAAGTCCCCGACCGGGAATCGGTCGGGGGCATTGTTGGTCTCTGAACGTCGCCGAACCCCGACGGCAATCCCGCGTACAGTACGGCGAGGCACTGAGATATAGTCGGACCCATGCCGGAAAACGATGGGGGTAGCTTCGGGATGCCAACAAAGACTGCCGGGGCCGGCGCGGAAGGGCCCACCCACCTGCATCAGGTCATCGATTGCCAGTGGGCCTGTCCGGCCCATACGCCGGTTCCCGAGTATCTCCGACTCATCGCCGCCGGCCGCTATGCCGAGTCGTACGAGATCAACTGGTGGTCCAATGTGTTCCCGGGAATTCTCGGGCGCGTCTGCGACCGTCCCTGTGAACCGGCCTGCCGTCGCGGTCGCGTCGACGAGGAGCCGGTCGCCATCTGCCGCATGAAGCGCGTGGCTGCCGATCTCAAGGGCGACATTTCGGCGCGGTTGCCCAAGCCCCCTGCGCACAAGAACGGCAAACGCGTGGCCTGCGTCGGCGCGGGCCCGGCTTCGCTCACCGTGGCCCGCGACCTCGCCCTGGAAGGCTATGCCGTCACCGTGTTCGATGGCGGGACGCAGTCGGGCGGCATGATGCGCAGCCAGATCCCGAAGTTCCGGCTGCCGGACAGCGTGATCGACGAGGAATGCGGCTACGTCGCGGGTCTGGGGGTCGACGTGGTGCTCGGTCGCTGGATCGACAGCCTCAGCGCCCTGCGGGCCGAGGGCTGGGATGCCATCTTCGTGGGCACGGGCGCTCCGCGTGGTCGCGATGCCGATCTGCCGGGTCGCCGGGAAGCCGCTGCAAACATCCACGTCGGTATCGAATGGCTGGCCAACCTGGCGTTCGGGCATGTGGAGACGGTTGGTCGCCGGGTGGTCGTGCTGGGCGGCGGCAACACCGCGATGGACTGCTGCCGTTCCGCCCGTCGCCTCGGTGCCGAGGAAGTGCACGTCATCGTGCGTTCAGGCTTCGATGAAATGAAGGCCTCACCTTGGGAGAAGGAAGAGGCGCTCCATGAAGGCATCGTCATCCGCAACTGCATGGTGCCGATGGCGTTCGAACATGCCGATGGCGTGCTGACGGGCGTCACCTTCGAGCATGTCGAGGTACAGCACGGCGCCGGTGGCAAGCGGAACTTGGTGCCCACTGGCCGCATCGAAACCGTTCCCTGCGACCAGGTGCTGATCGCCATCGGTCAGGAAAACAGCTTCCCCTGGATCGAGCGCGAGAGCGGCCTGCAGTTCGACCGTTGGGGCATGCCGGTACTGAACGTGAAGACCTTGCAGTCGTCGTTACCGGAAGTCTTCTTCGGTGGTGACGCTGCCTTGGGCCCCAAGAACATCATCACGGCGGTTGCCCAGGGACACGAGGCGGCCATTTCCATCGATCTCTTCCTGAAGCCTCCATCCGCTGCATGGAGGCCGGTGGTCGCTCCATCCCATCGAGTGGCGGCGACCGCTTGGTCGCGCCGGGGGCTTGCGTTGAGCTTGAGGCTCGCGGGCTCGGCAAACTCTAGGCTGTCTTCGCCGCCTGTGTCGGCTGTTGGGCTTGTCGCGAAAGCGCTGGTGGGTTGGGTCGCTCCTTTGCGTCATTGTGGAGCGGTTGTCCGGTCGAACCAATGGTTGGCGGAGAAG
>JBJTPC010000351.1:0-2632 GCA_046074905.1 Gammaproteobacteria bacterium | reverse complement strand
GAACGCCCGCTGCGGCCAGGGCCTGGGTGGCGCGGGTGACGGTCGCCATGCGGCGGTATCAACGCCAGTTGGCGTTGACGCTCCAGAAGTCGACGCTGCGCCGATAGGCGACGGGATCCAGTGGCACCCCGGACCCTCCCTCCTCCACGCCCAATGCATTGCGCATCATGGTGATGGGCGTCATGGGAATCTCCTCGGGCGTGCCGGTGTAGAGACAGCCCACCACGCCCCACTCGCCGCGGATCGGCGTACCCTCGTGCGACAACTGCTCCGCGCTGTAGAGGATGGCGATGAGGTACTCGGCAACCGGCGGTTCCACACCCTCGAACCAGCGCACCAGCACCGGCAACTCGCGATCGTTGCGCGCTTCATAGGCGGAGCGGAGCAGATGGCGATTCGCGTCGGTGATCGGGACCGTCAGGCAACGGGTCGTGGTCCAGTTGCGGTGGACATGCAGCACGCAGAACGGCGCATAGCCCGGCAGGACCGCCAGCGGCACACGCTCGTTGAGGGCCCGCTCGAACTGCGCCGCGGTGAGATCGCGGATCGTGTTCGGTCGCGGCACCCGCGGAAACAGCCGCGGGCGCGCGAAGTCGGTCAGGACGATCTCCATCCGCTGCCGTCACTCCCCGTAGGAAATCCGGTAGATGAGATTGGCACCGTCATCAGCGAGCAGCAGCGAGCCGTCCCGGGCGACGGCAATGGCCACGGGTCTGCCCCAGGCATTGCCCTCGGGCGTGATGAAGCCGGTGAGGAAGTCGACGTACCCGCCCGTGGGCTGCCCGTCATGCATGGGCAGGGTGACAACCTTGTGTCCGGTGCGCTCACGGCGGTTCCAGGAGCCATGCAGCACCACGAATGCCAGATCGCGGTACGCGGGCGGGAACAACGAGCGTCCCTCGCGGGCGGTGTAGAACTTGATGTTCGTGGCGGCCGAGTGGGCGGTGAACGGCACATCCGGATCGGTGACCTTGCCCGCGAGGTCGGGTCGCTCGCCGGCCCGGCGTGGATCCTCGCGGTTACCCATGTAGTACCAGGGCCAGCCATAGAAGGCGCCCTCGCGTACTCGCGTCGCGTAGTCCGGCACGAGATCGTCACCGAGCGCGTCACGCTCGTTGACGGTACACCACAGGTCACCGGTATCGGGCTGCACCACCATGCCCACGCAATTGCGCAGGCCGGTGGCGAACGTCCTGCCGAGCGTATCGCCCTCCAGTTCGTGGACCCGCACCATCGCGCGGTTTTCCTCGTTGCCCCAGGCGGCCCCGAGACCGTGTCTGGCATCCCAGGCCAGAGCCTCTGCCGTCGGCTTGCTGCCCATTTTCTCGGCGACATTGGATAACGAGCCAATGGCGACATAGAGGCGCTTGTCATCGGCGGAGAAGGCGATGTCGCGCGTGAAATGCCCGCCGGCGGTCGGCGACAACTGCGGAATCACCACCTCCGGCTCACCGCTCGCCTCCGTCATCCCCTGCTCGTAGCGGTAACGCACCACCCGGTTGAGCTCCGCCACATACAACCACCGCGGGGTTCCGCGGGAGGGGTGGAAGGCGAGTCCGTACGGCTGTTGCAGTCCTTTGGCAAAGACATAGGAAAAAGCGGTGCGGCCATTAGGTGTCGGCCTGAGGACCTTTAGGCGACCCGCCCGGGTCTCGGCGAGGATGACATCACCGTTCGGTGCGACCAGCATCGAGCGGGGGCCGGAAAGTCCCTCGAGAAACACCTCGACCCGGAACCCGGGAGGCACGGACAGCTTGGCATCCTTCGGCTTGGCGACGACTCGCGGCAGGTTCAGGGCGGAAGGACTATGGAACGGCGCAGGCAGGGTACCGATGTCGACGCGGTGCACCTTTCCCGGCGCATCACTGCGCCAATCGCTCCCCCGGGAGGCCGCTTGACCGGCGTTTCCTTCAGCCAGCCTCCCCGCCGCAGCGCCCCCCATCGCAGCGCCGGTGCCAGCCATCCCGCGGTCCCGCAGCGCAGCGAAGTAGGCTGCGAGGTTGGCCCGGTCCGCCGCGCTGTCCACGGCAATCACCATCGAGGTACCCGGGACCACCTGCGTGGGCTCGGCCAGGAACCGTTGCAGGGAATCGGCATCCCAGACGATGCCCGAGTCGCGCAAGGCTGCCGAGTACGCCGTGTAGTTCGTCTGTCCGCCGGCCTTGCGACCGAACAGATCCTGCAAGCCGGGACCTTGACCACCACCCTGGTCCCCCGCCTCCGCGCTGTGGCAAAGCGTGCATTCGGCGCGGAAGTAGGCCCGACCTGCCACGGCGTCGCCGGCGGCGGCGCTGCAAGCGGGACCGGAAAGGACCCCCAGGAAAGTCATCAGGGCGGCAAGACTGCGGGAAGCCATCGTAATCCTCGTGCGGGACGCCAGTCGGTTGGCGCGAACAGTACAGCGTTTTTCCCACCCCGGGAATCCGCGGTGGCGACGGGCTTCCTGCCCGGACCCCGGCGGCGGCAATACCCGCGATAATGGCGGGATGCTTCCCTTCTCCCACTGGACCGACCGACCGCTCGGTCAGCATCCGCTTCGCGGCTGGGCCGAATCCACCGGTTCGCTCACCCGCCGTGTCCGGCGGGTAAGTCCCGGGTTCAATGTGCTGCTGCTGGGTCAGGCGGCACAACT
>JBJTPC010000350.1:0-7586 GCA_046074905.1 Gammaproteobacteria bacterium | reverse complement strand
TGAGGGAATGGCTGAATGGCAGCGATCGTTAGGCTATCGTGCCCGGGTGAGCGCCTCCACCCTGCCGCCGCTGCTGGTCCTCGCCATTCTTGCCGGCTACGGCGTGCTGCTGTTCGCCATCGGTCGGCTGACGGCCCGCCGCAACGGGACTCCGGTCGGCAACGCGGACTTCTTCCTCGCCGAGCGCAAGTCCCGCTGGTACGTCGTCGCCTTCGGGATGATTGGTACTTCGCTGAGTGGCGTGACCTTCGTGAGCGTTCCCGGGTTGGTCGGTACGCAGGGCTTCAGCTACCTGCAGATGGTGCTGGGTTACGTGCCGGGCTACGTGGTGATTGCCCTGGTCCTGCTGCCGCTCTATTACCGCCTTCAGCTCGTGTCCATTTATGGCTACCTCGGTTCCCGCTTCGGGACCGCCAGTGCGCGAACCGGGGCCGCGTTCTTCCTGCTCAGTCGTGGCCTCGGCATTGCTGCACGCCTGTTCCTGGTGGTGCAGGTGCTGCAATGGCTGGTTTTCGACGCGCTGGGTGTGCCGTTCGTGCTCACTGCCGCCACGATGGTCGGCATCATCTGGGGATACACGCGTCAGGGCGGTGTGCGTACGGTGGTGTGGACGGACACGCTGTTGACATTCTGCCTGCTGGCGGCCCTCGGCGGTACCGTGTGGCTGCTCGGAACAGGCCTCGCCGGTTCCCCGCTGGCCGCTTTGCATGCGGTTGCCGCGAGTGACTACGCCGAGGCTTTCCGGCTGAGCGATCCGCGGGCGCCGGACTACTTCTGGAAGCAGTTCCTCGGCGGGATGTTCATCGCCATCGCGATGACGGGCCTCGATCAGGACATGATGCAGAAGAATCTCACCTGCCGCTCCTTGCCGGAGGCACAACGCAACGTGCTGTGGTTCAGCGTGGCGCTGGTCGGGGTCAATCTGCTGTTCCTGTCGCTCGGCGCCTTGTTGTTCATGACGGCGGCAGCGAATGGCTGGACGCCTCCCGTGCGCCCGGACGAGGTCTATCCCTGGCTGGCGACCCATCCGGGAATTCCCCTCGCGGTGGGTCTGCTGTTCGTGCTGGGGATGGTCGCCGTCGCCTATTCCAGTGCCGATAGCGCCCTGGCGGCGCTGACGACCAGCGCCTGTGTCGATTTGCTGGCCATTGCCGAACGTCCTCCCGCCATGCAGGAGGCTCTGCGGCGTCGCGTACATCTCGGCATGGCAGGCGCCCTGGTCGGCATCATGCTGGTCTTCCATGCCGTGGGCAGTTCCAGTGTCATCAACACCGTGTTCATGCTGGCCACCTACACTTATGGTCCCCTGCTTGGACTTTTCGCCTTCGGTTTGCTGGTGCGACACCGGGTCCATGACCGGTTCGTGCCGTGGGTCGCACTGGCGGCACCCGCGTTGAGCTGGTTGCTCGACCGCCATTCTGCCGCGTGGTTCGGGGGCTATCGCTTCGGCTTCGAACTGCTGCTCGTCAATGGCGTGCTGGTCATGCTTGGATTATGGTGCTGTCGTCGGCATGCGCCGCCGGCGCCACGACCTTAGTCCGTCCGGCGACCGGAGAGGCCGGCGCGACCGTTTGCGGGGGAGAACTCGGCATGGCTTGGCAGCAGGTCTACGATCCGGTCGGTCACGTCTGGGCCTCGACCCTGCTGGCGGCCGTGCCGGTGGTGGCGATGCTCGGGACGCTCGCATGGTTGCGCTGGCCGGCGCCACGCGCCGCCGCCTGCGGACTCGTCGTGGCGCTGCTCGTCGCGGTCGGTGTTTTCGGGATGCCGGCGGAGATGGCGGGCGGGGCAGCCATTCTCGGTGCCTTGACGGGCTTGCTGCCGATCGGCTGGATTGTCCTGAATATCCTGTTCCTGCACCGCTTGACCGAGCAGGATGGCAGCTTCGCCGTGCTGCGCGGTTCCCTCGCCACCGTCACGGCGGATGGTCGCCTGCAGTTGCTGCTCATCGCTTTCGCGTTCGGGGCCTTTTTCGAGGGGGCGGCCGGTTTCGGCACACCGGTGGCCGTAACCGCTGCCTTGCTCATCGGGCTCGGCTTTTCGCCGCTCGCTGCTTCGGGGCTGTCCCTGATCGCCAATACCGCCCCGGTGGCCTACGGCGCGTTGGGCACGCCCATCCTCACGCTGGCGAAGACGCATGGCTATGACGCGATGGCCGTCTCTGCCATGGTGGGGCGTCAGTTGCCGTTCTTCTCCGTGCTGGTGCCTTGCTGGCTGCTGTTGGCCTTCTGCGGCTGGCGTGGGTTCCGCTCGGTCTGGCCGGCCGCCGTGGTGACCGGCGTGGCGTTCGCCGTCCCGCAATTCATCGTCTCCAACACGCTCGGGCCCGAGTTGGTCGATATCATCGCGGCGGTCTGCAGTCTCGCCTGCTTGACCTTGTTCCTGCGATGGTGGCAGCCCGCCGATGCGTGGGGACCACAGGGCCCGCGCGGTTCGGGCGCACCCTCGGCGGAGCCCATGAGCCCCGGTGCGCCCGGCGATGCCACTTTCCCGCGTGCCCAGGTGATACGCGCCTGGCTGCCCTGGGGAATCCTCGCCGGCGTCGTGTTCGTGTGGGGATTGCCGCCGGTGAAAGCCTGGTTGAACGCCTGGTTTGCACCGAAATTCGCCATTCCCGGGTTGCACGGTCTGGTCGAGAAGATGCCCCCCGTCGTGGTTGCGCCCACGGCCGAGACCGCCGAGTTCAGCTTGAACCTGCTCTCCGCGGGCGGCACCGGCATCCTGGTGGCGGCGCTGATTGGCGGCCGCGTGATGGGCTTCGGTTGGGGTGCGCTGGTGCGCCACTACGGCGCCACGCTCTGGCGGGTCCGGGCGCCACTCCTGACCATCGCCCTCATGCTGGCGCTCGGCACCTTGACGCGCTATTCGGGGCTGGATGCCACGCTGGGCCTCGCGTTCGCGCAGACGGGGGTGTTCTACCCGTTTTTCGGCACGCTGCTCGGGTGGCTGGGCGTGGCCCTCACGGGTTCCGACACTTCCTCCAACGTCCTGTTCGGCGGCCTGCAGAAGGTCGCTGCGGGCCAGTTGGGGCTGTCGCCGACCCTCATGGGGGCGGCCAACAGTTCGGGCGGGGTGATGGGCAAGATGATCGACGCCCAGTCGATCGTGGTGGCTGCCTCGGCCACCGGCTATCACGGACGGGAGGGTGAAATCCTCCGTTACGTGTTCTTCCATTCCGTCGCGCTGGCCTGCCTGGTCGGTGTGCTGGTCTCGCTGCAGGCGTACGTGCCGCCCTTCACCCGGATGGTCGTCCCCTGAGGGTGCCAAGGCGGGATGGATTTGGTTACCCTTGGCACCTTTCCCATTGCCTGGTGACCCGCATGTCGCGATTCTCCTTCCTGTACCTCCGCCGCCTGCTCCCCGGATTTGCCGCCGTGGCGATGTTGGCGGGCCTCGGCGCCGCGATGCCAGCGGCCGCCCAGACCAAGGGCATTCCGGGCAACGCCGATCTTGCCTTCGCGCAACTGGAGACGGTGCTGCCGACGCCCAACGAGCAGCGGACGGCCTCCGGTGCACCCGGTGCCCGCTACTGGCAGCAGCGAGCGGACTACCGCATCCGCGCCCGGCTGGACGAGAAGCAGCACCGCATCACTGCATCCCAGACGATCACCTACACCAACCGTTCGCCGGACACGCTGTCCTACCTCTGGCTCCAGCTCGACCAGAACATCTTCAAGGATGGCTCCATCGCCCGCCGCTCGGAGACCGCTTCCACCGCCGGAACCCGCCGCGACCGTGCCGGTCCGGGCGACAGCGTCACCTTCAATGCGATGCGCCGCCACCAGGCCTTCCAGGACCGTGAATACGGTTACGAGCTCGGGGCCATCACCACGGCGGGCGGCCAGGTGCTGCGGACGCAGTTGAACGACACGATGCTGCGCATCGACCTGCCCACGCCGCTCAAGCCCGGTCAGTCGATCCAGCTGTCGATGGACTTCGCGTTCAACATCGTCCACGAGGCACCGGTCGGCGCGCGCAGTGGCTATGAGCACTTCAAGGCCAACGACACCTACATCTATTCGCTGGCGCAGTGGTTCCCGCGGCTCGCTGCCTACACCGACTACACCGGCTGGCAGCACAAGCAGTTCCTCGGCCGTGGCGAGTTCACGCTCGAGTTCGGCGACTACGACGTCGAGCTGACGGTGCCTGCGGACCACGTGGTCTCCTCGACCGGTGTCCTGCAGAACCCGGATGACGTGCTCTCGCCGCAACAGCGCCAGCGTCTCGAGTCGGCCCGGACGGCCAAGTCGCCGGTGTTCATCGTCACGCCGCAGGAGGCCCTGGCCAACGAGAAGGCGGGCACCAGCGAGATGCGGACCTGGCGCTTCAAGGCCGAGAACGTCCGTGATTTCGGCTGGGCAAGCTCGCGCAAGTTCATCTGGGATGCGATGGGCTACCGCCAGGCCGACGCCAAGCGTCCTTTCGTGATGGCGATGAGCTTCTACCCCAACGAGGCGGAGCCGATCTGGTCGAAGTGGTCGACGCAGTCGGTGATCCACACGATGGAGGTCTACTCGCGTTTCTCGTTCCCTTACCCGTATCCCACGGCGCAGAGCGTGAATACCTGGGACCGGGGCGGCATGGAATACCCGATGATCTCCTTCAACGGGTACCGCCCGACCGCGGACGAGAAGTCCGGGAAGGTGGTCTACTCGCGTGGCGTCAAGTACGGCCTGATCGGCGTCATCATCCATGAGGTCGGCCACAACTACTTCCCGATGATCGTCAATTCCGACGAGCGGCAGTGGTCGTGGATGGACGAGGGCCTGAATACCTTCCTCGAGTATGTCTCCGAGCTCGAGTGGGAAGAGCGCTTCCCCGCTTTCGGCAACAAGACCAACGTCCTCGACTCGATCACCGAGTACATGAAGTCCACCGAGCAGGTGCCGGTGATGACCAACTCCGAGTCGGTGGTGCAGTTCGGGCCCAACGCCTACACCAAGCCGACCGCGGCGCTTGCCGTCCTGCGCGAGGCGGTGATGGGGCGCGAGTTGTTCGACCACGCCTTCCGTGAATACGCGCAGCGGTGGAAGTTCAAGCGCCCGACCCCGGCGGATTTCTTCCGCACCATGGAGGATGCGTCCGGCGTCGATCTCGACTGGTTCTGGCGCGGCTGGTTCTATACCACCGACCATGTCGATGTCGCCGTCACGGCCGTCCGCGAGTACCAGATCTCCAGCCAGGACCCGGAAAAGGAGTTCCCGCTGGCCCGCGAGGCCTTTGCCCGCGACTACCCGCAGGTGGTGTCGGAGCCCCTCAACCGCGCCGAGGGGCGCCCGCTGCGCATCGAGCGCTATCCGGAACTCAAGGACCTGTACAACGAGCAGGATGAGTTCACGGTCACCAACAAGGACCGCAACGAGTACCAGGATTTCCGCAAGGGCCTCAAGGACTGGGAGCGCGAGACGCTGGATCGTGCCGTGAAGGCCGGCGAGTATCTGTACTTCGTCGACTTCCGCAATGTCGGTGGCCTGGTGACGCCGCTGCCGCTGACGTTGACCTACGCGGACGGCAGCACCGAGAAGCAGCTGATTCCGGCGGAAGTGTGGCGCTACAACACCGAGTCCGTCACCAAGCTGTTCATCTCGCCCAAGCGGCTGCTCTCGGTCGAACTCGATGCCGAGCACGTCATCGCCGATGCGGATGCGGGCAACAACACGTTCCCGCCACGCATCCCGCAGAGCCGCCTCGAGCTGTTCAAGTCGAAGGATCGTGACCGCAATCTCATGCTCGACCTGCTCACCGAGCTGAAGACCGGCAAGGCAGGCGAGACTGCAGAGGGTGGCAAGGAAATGCCGCTGAAGCAGCCGCAGTGAAGACGCGGCGCCGCCTGCTGCAGGCTGCGGCGTGGTGGCCATGGCTGGGTCTGCCCGGCGTGGCCCGTGCGCATCGTTCGCACGTGGTGCTGACCCGCCTGGCGGCCAACCGCCAGGCCGCTACCTGGGAATGGACCCACGAGCTTCACTACCACGATGCGGTGGTGGCGCTCGGCGTGCTGCTGCCGGGGCGCGAGGTGGATCCCGCCTCGGCCAAGGGCCGTGCGCGCTTGGCGTTCGAGCTGGACCGCACCCTGAAGTTCACCGGACCCGACGGCACCGTACTGTCCCCCGCGACCGTGGGTGGCGAGTTGGAGGGTGACAGCATCGTGCTTTACCAGGAGGCGCCCGCACCCCGCATCGCGGGGCGCTGGAAGGTGGAGAGCAGCTTCCTGCGGCGCATCCTGAGCGACGTGTCGCATCATGTCAGCCTCGACCTCGGCGGTCCGACGCGCCTGCTCCGGCTGGGTGCCGCCAACCCCGGCGCCGTCTTCGAGGTCTAGCGCGTGCCCGGCCAGCAGGCGGTGCTGGGAGCCGTCCTGGCGTTGATGGTCTTCGCCGTGGCGCTGGAACTGCGCTTCGCGGATTTCTTGCGGGTGGCGCGTGCGCCGCGCGCCGTGGCGATCGGCTTGGTGCCCCAATTCCTGCTGCTGCCGCTCGCAACCTGGTGCGTCACGCGGGTCTTGCCGCTGCCGGCGAATGTCGAGACGGCGATGATGCTCGTGGCCGCCTGCCCCGGTGGGTCGCTGTCGAACGTCGTGACCCATTTCGGCGGCGGCAATACCGCCTTGTCGGTGAGCCTGTCGGCGACCGCCAGTCTGCTGGCCTTGCTGCTGACGCCGCTGAACTTCGCGTGGATGGTGGCTGCCAACCCGGCAACGGCGGGCTGGGTGCGGGAATTGCAGCTCGATCCTTCCGGGTTGTGGTGGAGCCTGTTGGCCCTGCTCGGATTACCCATGGCATGCGGCCTGCTGCTCGCCCATCATCGCCCCGGGTTGGCGGATCGCTGGCGCCGACCCCTGGCCCGTTTGAGCCTCGTTGCCCTGTTCGCCTTCATCGCCGTTGGCCTCTTCCAGCAGCGTGCGCTGCTGGTGGCCGCCTTGCTGCCGCTGTTCGGCGTGGTGGTCGCGCACAACGCGCTGGGACTCGCCCTCGGGGCCGGATTCGCGGCCCTGTGCGGGTTGCCGGACCGCGATCGGCGGGCAGTGACCATCGAGGCCGGGATGCAGAATTCCGGGCTCGCGCTCGGCATCATCGCGCTCCAGTTCCGCGCCGACCTCGGGATGGTGGTGGTGGCCAGCCTGTGGGGCATGTGGCATATCGTTTCGGGGCTGGCGCTGGCCGGTTGGTGGAGGAGTCGTGATGCTCGACCTCAGGATTGACGGTGCCACGGTGATCGATGGCACGGGAGCGGCGCCGCGGCTTGCCGATGTCGGCATCCGCGACGGTCGTATCGTCGAGGTGGGCCACGGGCTTGCTGCCGCACGCGAGACGCTGCGCGCCGAGGGCGCATGGTTGCTGCCGGGCTTCGTCGATATCCACACCCATTACGATGGCCAGGCGTCCTGGGACGAGACGTTCAATCCAAGCATCCTGCATGGCGTCACCACCGTGGTGATGGGCAACTGCGGGGTCGGCTTCGCGCCGCTCGCGCCGGGCGATCGCGACCAGGCAGTGGCCGCCCTCATCGCGTTGATGGAGGGCGTCGAGGATATTCCCGGCGTGGCCCTTGCCGAGGGCGTGCGCTTCGACTGGGAGACTTTCCCGGAG
>JBJTPC010000349.1:0-2393 GCA_046074905.1 Gammaproteobacteria bacterium | reverse complement strand
GCCCGCCGGCGGGGCGGACGGCCGCCGCCGTCCCCCGGCGCCGGCCCGCCGCCACCGCGCCTTCCCGGGTACCGGCCAACCCGGTGCTTCCGCCGCTGGTGGCGGGGCCCGCACCGGCCTTCGCCTGGCCCGTGCCGGGGCCGGTCCTCGGCGAGCAGGCACAACCCTCCGGTGGCTTCGGCCTGCGCCTGGCTGTCCAGCCGGGGGAACCGGTCCGTGCCGCGGCCGCCGGTCAGGTGGCGTATGTCGGTGCCGGGCTGCGCAGCTACGGGCAGTTGGTGATCGTCAAGCATCCCGAAGGCTGGCTGACCGCCTATGGCTACAACCGGACCCCCCGGGTGCGCGAGGGCGAGGCGGTACAGCGCGGACAGGTGGTGGCGGAGGCGGGCGAAGGACCCTTGCCCGGCGGCGGCAGCGGGCCCCAGCTCTATTTCGAGGTCCGGCGGCTCGGCCGCGCCGTCGATCCGCGGACGCTGCTGCCGCCACGTTGATGTCCCGCCGACCACTTCCGGGTTCGCGGGTGGTCCGTCAGGACGCCTACCAGGTCAGGTCGTCCGGCACCACGAAGTCCTTGTAGGGGTCGTCGTCGGCGGCGGGAGCGTCGGTCGGCGGGCCATTCGGGTCGATGATCACGGTCGGGTCGCGCTCGCGCAGACGCTGCGCCGCCTCGGCCGGCACGAGGTCGTAGCGCCCGGCGAAGCTGGCAATCAACAGCGTGCCGGCGGCGAGTCGGGCACGCCGATCGGCATCGACCGGGACGCGCGCGATCCGCGTGCCGTTCATGAAACTGAAGTAGTCGTCGGAGACGACGGGCGGTAACCGGCATTGGTCGATCAGCTGGCGCAGTTGCGCCGCCCGCGCCCGTGCCTCCAGCTTCGCCTGTTCCTTCAGGTTCAGTTCCTGGTCGCGCAGCAATTTCGCGGCCTGGGCGCGCTGCGCCGCCGTGGCCGCCGGATCCGGCGGCGGTGGCTGATGGCGCGAAGGTTTCGGCTTCTTCGCCTGTGCCTGCTTCACCTGCTGCTTGTTCGCCAGGCCGAGTTTCAGCAGCTGGTCGCGGAGGGAATCGCTCATGGGCGGATTATCTCACGGGTGGATCAGGGGCTGGCGCGGCGGTGCCGCGCAGGGCCTCCTGCAGCAATCCGGCCGGAATGCCGGCGGCGAGTTCGGCCCGCATCCACCCATCGACGGCGCCCTGCAGGAGGGGATCCCGGGGCATCAACACGGCCTTCGCGGCCGGCTCGAACAGCAGCGGGGTGGCACGGCAGAGCGCAGGATGCAGCCGCGTCTGCAGCGCCACCTCCACGTCGTCGGTCACCATCAGGTCGCCCTGGCTCGCCACCAGCGCCGCGAATACCGCACGGTTGTCGGGGATGACGCGAATGCTGGCTTGCCGGAAGTGGCCCCGCACGAACCGTTCGTTGGTTCCGCCCGGGTTGACCAGCACCCGGACGCCGGGCTGGTCCGCGGCGTCAAGTGTGGCAAAGCGAGCTGCCTCCGTGCAGCGGGCAAGGAAGGTCTTCCCGCCCTGATGGTAGGGCGGGCTGAAGGCTGCCACGGCGGTACGGTCGGCGGTGACCGAGATGCCGCCCAGCGCCACGTCGAAGCGCCCGGCCAGCAGGTCCGGCAGCAGCGTGCGCCAGGTGGTCCGCACGTAGCGCACCGTGACACCCCCCGGGACGGCATTCCCGGCGAGGGCCGCCGCAAGTCGCTCGGCGAGGACCACGTCCGTTCCGCCGAGCCTGCCGTCGGGTTGCTCCAGGCTGAAGGGGGCATAGTCACCGGTCAGTCCGACGCGCAGCATTCCGGTGGCGCGGATCCGCTGCAGGGTCGTCCCTGGCGCGGCGCGCAGGGTCGCGAGCGCGGACCAGAGGGCCTCGCGGTCGGTCTCGGGCAAGCGGGCGAGCGCGGCGAGCTCCGCCTGATGCCGTTGATAGGCGGAGCGCAGGCCCGGGATGCCACCCCAGTCGGCGTGGTCACGGGCGAACAGTCTCGACTGCAGCGTGGTCAGTGCATCGAGTTGTGGACGGACGCCCCGGCCCAGGTCCGGCACGGGCATTCCCGGAGGCAGGCCGCCGTGCGCCTGCCAGCGCTCGTGGAGGCGGGACTGCCAGTCACGCGCCAGCCGCATCTGCGTCGCGAAGACGGCCCGAACCGGATCAGGATCGAGCCCTTGCTGGCGCGCCAGCGTGTCGACTTGCGCCAGCACCCGGTGCTCGCGTGCCGCATCGAGGATGGGGTCACCCGACTGCCATTTCGCGGCCGCCACGCCATCCATGAGCGCGAGACGCGCATCGAGGGCCTGCAGGGTCGCGATCGCCACCGCCGCCGATGCAGAGAAGCGGGGACCGGCAGCCACCGGCGCCGCTGCCCGGGACGGTTCGGGTAGGCACGCG
>JBJTPC010000348.1:0-4860 GCA_046074905.1 Gammaproteobacteria bacterium | reverse complement strand
TGCTCTGCCGATCTCGCGGACAGCTCGCCGCATGCACTGGAGCGGACCCGCTAGAACATTGCCCTGCACGGCCTGCAAGACCGCGTCCGGCCGATCCTGTCCGATCACTACGCAGGTCTTGGCGGGCAGCGCTACGACCTGATCATTTCCAATCCCCCCTACGTGCCGGCGGCGGAGGCAGCGACCCTGCCACCGGAGTACCTGCACGAACCGGCCATCGGGCTCGCCTCGGGCGAGGACGGTCTCGACTCGGCACGGGCCTTGCTCGCCGGCGCCATCGAGCATCTCGAACCCGGCGGTGCGCTGCTGGTCGAGGTGGGCGACAGCGAAGCGGCCGTCGCGGCCGCCTGGCCCGAACTGCCGTTCCTGTGGCTCGAGTTCGAGCACGGTGGCGGGGGAGTGTTTCTCATCACCCGCGAGGAACTGCTCGCGGCGCGCCAACGCAAGGCATGACGGAAGACTCATGAGCGGCAATACCTTCGGACATCTCTTTACCGTCACCACCTTCGGCGAGAGCCACGGCCCCGCCCTCGGCGCGATCGTCGACGGCTGTCCGCCCGGTCTCGAACTCGGCGAGTCGGACCTGATGCCCGACATCGAGCGTCGTCGCTCGGGTACCTCGCATTTCACCAGCCAGCGCAAGGAGCCGGACCAGGTCCGCATCCTCTCCGGGGTGTTCGAGGGACGAACCACCGGCACCGCGATCGGCTTGCTGGTCGAGAACACCGACCAGCGCTCGCGCGACTACGAGAAGATCAAGGACCGCTTCCGGCCGGGTCACGCCGACTACACCTACACGCAGAAGTACGGGTTTCGTGATTACCGCGGCGGTGGACGTTCGTCGGCGCGCGAGACGGTGATGCGCGTCGCCGCCGGCGGCATCGCCCGCAAGTACCTGCGCGAGCGGCTGGGCATCGAGATTTTCGGCTACCTCTCGGCCATCGGTCCGCTCGACCTCGCGCCCGTGGACCCGCCCAGTGCCTACGACAATCCGTTCTTTTGCCCGGACCCGTCACGCATCGCCGAACTCGAGCAGTTGATGTGGGAGGTGCACAAGGCAGGAGACTCGCTCGGGGCGCGGGTGACCGTGGTGGCACGGGGCGTGCCGCCCGGTCTCGGCGAACCGGTGTTCGACCGCCTCGACGCGGATCTCGCCCATGCCATGATGGGGATCAATGCGGTGAAGGGGGTGGAGATCGGCGACGGCTTCGCCGTGGTTCGCCAGCGCGGGAGCGAGCACCGCGACGAACTCACCCCGCGCGGCTTCGCCTCGAACCACGCCGGCGGCATCCTCGGTGGCATCAGCAGCGGGCAGGACATCGTGGTGCACCTCGCCCTGAAGCCGACGTCCAGCATCCAGGTCCCGGGGAACACCATCAACCTCGCCGGCGAGCCGGTGGAGGTCATCACCACCGGGCGGCACGATCCCTGCGTGGGGCTGCGGGCCACGCCCATCGCGGAGGCCATGCTCGCGCTGGTGCTGATGGATCACTACCTCCGCCATCGCGGCCAGAACGCCGACGTGACCGGCGGAACGCCGGTGCTGCCGGGGAGCGCGGGACCCTGATGCTGCCGACCCGCTCGCGGGCGGCACTCGCCGCGGGCTATTTCGCCTACTTCGGCGTGGTGGGGGTCTACAGCCCCTATCTGGCGATGTGGTTGGCGGACCGGGGTTATTCGGCGCTGGTCATCGGCGAGTTCGCGGCACTGGCGGCCGGCCTGCGCATCTTCGGGCCATTCGCGGTGGCCTGGCTGTTCGACCACGTCGCCGTCCGCCGGCGCTGGTTCGTGCTGGCGGCCACGGTGGTCTGCCTCGCCTGGGGCGGCGTGGGCCTCTGGTCCATCGGCAGTCAGGCCATGTTGCCCATCGCGGTGATGGCCGGGGTGTTCGCCCTGTACAGCCTGGCCTTCAACTCCCTGATGCCGGCCTACGATGCCTACGTGCTCGATTCGCTCGGGCCGGCACAGCGCGATTACGGCCGGCTGCGTTGGTGGGGGTCGGCGGGCTTCATCGTCGCCAGCCTCGCCGCGGGGCAGTGGGTGGCCGTCGCCGGCGCGCAGGTGGTGGTGCCGGCGCTGGTGATCGCCGCGGTGTTCACCTGGGTGATCTACCTCTGCCTGCCGCCCGAGCCGCCGCGCACGGCAAAGCCGGCGTCCGCACACAGCGTGCTCGCAGCCCTGCGCCAGCGTCCCGTGCTCGTGTTCATGGCGGTGAATGTCTGTCACCTCGCCGGCTTCGGCGCTTTCTACACCTACTTTTCCCTTTACCTGCAGGCCCACGGCTACAGCACCTTTCACATCGGCCTGCTGTGGTCCTGGGGCGTGGTGGCAGAGATCGCCGTGTTCCTTGCCGGTCCCTGGTTGGTGGCAAGATTCCGCCTGCGGACGCTGCTGCAATGGGCGTTGCTCGGTACCGCGGTCCGCTGGATCCTGGTGGCCACGCTGGTCGACAATGTACCCCTGACCTGGCTTGGCCAGACCCTGCACCTGGCCGGCTTCGGGCTGTTCCACACCGTCAGCGTCCTGCTCCTGCCGCGGTTGCTGCCGCCGGGAGCCTCGTCGCGCGCGCAGGCCGTCTCCGGCAGTCTGGGCTGGGGTTTGGGCGGCATGCTGGGCAACCTGGGCGCCGCGTGGGCCTGGTATGCCACCGGGCCCGCCTCCGCGTACTTTCTGGGGGCCGGCCTGACCTTGCTGGGGGCGGGCATCGCCGCCCTCGGTCTGCGGGGGCCCGAACTCGACCGCCTCGATCCCGTTCCCTGAAGCCTTCCCGACCAGGACCCGTCATGAACACCGCTGCCACTTCCGCTCCCTTGCGCCTCGCCATCCTCGGGGCGGCCGGCCTTGCCGGCGAGGCCCTCGTCCGTGCGCTCGGCGAATCCGCGCTGCCGATCGATTCCCTCACGCTGCTCGGGGGCGGCAAGGCCCTCGGCCGGACCCTCGAGTTCCGTGGCGAGGATCTCGGCGTCACGGACACGCGCCAGTTCGATTTCACCGCGGTCGACCTGGTCATCAGTCTGGCCAGTGCCAAGGTCTCCGGCGAGTGGTTGCCCAAGGCGCGCGATGCCGGCTGTGCGGTCATCGATGCCAGTCCGGCCTCGCGCGGCCAGGCGGGCGTTCCGCTCGTGGTGCCCGGTGTGAACGACGCGGTCCTGCTCACGCCGGCCGGCACCTGCCACCCCTGGGTGGCAGTGGGCAGCGCGTATGCGGCCCCGCTGGCCCGGGTGCTCGCGCCGTTGCGTGACCTCGGCGACCTGCGCGCGGTGGAGACAACCGTGCTGGCGGCGGTCTCCGGCGCCGGGCGCGGTGCCGTGGAAGAACTCGCCAGCCAGACGGCGCGGATGTTGAACGGTCTGGATGCGGGCCAGCCGCGCCTCCTGCCGCGGAAGCTGGCCTTCAACCTCATACCGGAGGTCGAACCCTTCGACGAGGACGGTGCGGCCGCTCCGGAACGCCAGTTGGCCGGGGAGTTGCAGTCGCTGCTCGGCTTGCCCGACCTCGCCGTGCACGCCACCTGCGTGCGCGTACCGGTGTTCTTCGGGCACAGCTGGGTGGTGCGACTGCGTTTCGCCGGACCGGTGTCGCCTGCCGCTGCCGCTGCCCGCCTCACCGACGTGCCGGGGGTGTTGATGCCCGCGGACCCCTTGCTCGGTTATCCGACCCCCGTTACGGATGCGGCGGACAGCGACGCCCTCCATCTCGGGCGCTTGCGTGCGGACCCGGCGGCGGCCGGCACGCTCGATTTCTGGCTGGTGGCGGACAACGTGCGGGTCGGCGTGGCCGAGCCCTGCCTGCGTGTCGCTGAGGCGATGGCCGCGCATCGGTGGTAGTCTTGTGGGCATGACTCCCAAATTCCCGCGAAGGCTAGGGTTGGCGCTCGCGATGTTCCCGGGGCTCGCCCTTGCGCTGGGCCTCGGTGAAGTCCGCAACGTCTCCCCGTTGAACCAACCGCTCTCCGCCGAGATTCCTCTGTTGTCGGCGGCGCCTGACGAGCTGGACTCGCTGCGCGCCGGCATCGCTTCGCGTGAAGAGTTCGCGCGGCTGGGCATCGACCGCCCCGGGTTCATCTCCACCCTCGGCGTCAAGATCGTGCGCTCGCGCAACGGGGAGCCGGTGCTCCAGTTGCAGTCGAGCGAGCGCATCACCGAGCCGTTCGTCACCCTGCTCATCGAGGTGGCCTGGAACCGCGGCCGTCTGGTCCGCGAGTACACGCTCCTTCTCGACCCCCCCGTCTACCGCGATGCACCTGCGCGTCAGGCGTCGACGCCGGCCGTCATGCCGGTGGCCCCGGTGGTGCGCGCCGCGCCCGCCTCGGCGCCTCCGGCCGGTGGAGCGGCGCCAACTTCCGCTCCTGCAGGGGCCGAGCTTGACTACGGCGGGTCGTACCGCGTCCGTCCCAGCGATTCCGCCCTGCGCATCGCCCGCCGCCTCGGTGCGACGGCGCGCGGCGAGATCGACCAGACGGTGGTCTCGATCTACCAGCAGAATCCGGCGGCATTCGCCGGCAACATCAACCGTCTGCGCGCCGGTGCGAGCCTGCGCCTGCCGAGCCGCGACGAGGTCGCCGCCATCTCGGCGGTCGCCGCCCGCCGCGAAATCGATGCACAGACGGCTGCCGCCCGTGCCGAGGCGGTGGCTGCCGCGGCGCCCGCAGAACCCGCCGCGGCTGCGGCACCGTCGGCTCCCCCGCCGGCCGTGCCCGCACCCGCGCCGGCCCCCCCGGCCGCCGGGCGACTCCGCCTGGTGACCCCCGGCGCGGGCACTGCGCCCACCACCACGCCCGCGGCGCCGCCGGCCACGCCCTCCCAGCCCGGCGCGACTGGAGCGCCGCTGTCCCCGGACGCGGCAGCGACCGGGCTGCCG
>JBJTPC010000347.1:0-10956 GCA_046074905.1 Gammaproteobacteria bacterium | reverse complement strand
GCGGGGAATCTTCGTGACCACGTAATCGATCGACGGTTCGAACGAGGCCGGGGTCGCACCGCCGGTGATCTCGTTGCGCAGTTCGTCGAGCGTGTAGCCGACCGCCAGCTTGGCTGCCACCTTGGCGATGGGAAAGCCCGTCGCCTTCGAGGCCAGCGCCGACGAGCGCGAGACGCGGGGATTCATCTCGATGACGATCATGTCGCCATTCGCCGGGTTGATGGCGAACTGGACATTGGAACCGCCGGTATCCACACCGATCTTGCGCAGTACGGCGATGCTCGCATCGCGCATGCGTTGGTATTCCTTGTCCGTGAGCGTCTGTGCCGGCGCCACGGTGATCGAGTCACCGGTGTGCACGCCCATCGGGTCGAGGTTCTCGATCGAGCAGACGATGATGCAGTTGTCCGCGCGGTCGCGGACCACCTCCATCTCGAACTCCTTCCAGCCGAGCACGCTCTGCTCGAGCAGCACCTCGCTGGTGGGCGAGGCAGCGAGCCCGCGCGAGACGATCGCCTCGAACTCCTGACGGTTGTAGGCGATGCCACCCCCCGAGCCACCCATCGTGAACGATGGGCGAATGACGGTGGGGTAGCCGATCTCCGGCTGGATGGCGAGCGCCTCGTCCATGGTGTGCGCGACGCGGGAATGCGGCGTGGCCAAGCCGATGTCCGTCATCGCCTGCTTGAACAGCTCACGGTCCTCGGCCATGTCGATGGCCTCGCGGGAAGCACCAATCAGCTCGCAACCGAACTTCTCCAGCACCCCCTCCCGCACCAGATCGAGCGCACAGTTCAGGGCCGTCTGGCCACCCATGGTCGGCAGCACCGCGTCGGGACGTTCCTTCTCGATGATCCGCGCCACCGTGCGCCAGTTGACAGGCTCGATGTAGATCGCATCGGCACTCTCCGGATCCGTCATGATGGTGGCGGGATTGGAGTTCACGAGGATGACGCGGAAGCCCTCCTCGCGGAGCGCCTTGCAGGCCTGGGCTCCCGAGTAGTCGAACTCGCAGGCTTGCCCGATCACGATTGGGCCGGCGCCGATGATGAGGATGCTGTGGATGTCGGTACGTTTAGGCATGGCTCAGCCCTCGCCCGCCGGACGGGCCGGCACGGCCCCGCGGCCCTCGAGCCGCTGGAGCATCAGTTCGAGGAAGTGGTTGAACAGCGGCTTCACGTCCCGCGGGCCCGGGCTGGCCTCGGGGTGCCCCTGGAAGCTGAAGGCGGGACGGTCGGTCAGTTCGATGCCCTGCAGGGAACCATCGAACAGCGAACGATGCGTGGCGCGCACGTTCGGCGGGAGACTGGCCTCGTCGACGGCGAAACCATGGTTCTGGCTGGTGATGAGGACCTGGCCGGTGCGCAAGTCCTGTACCGGGTGGTTCGCGCCGTGGTGACCGAACTTCATCTTCAGCGTCCGCGCGCCCGTGGCCAGGCCGAGCAACTGGTGGCCGAGACAGATGCCGAACAGCGGAATGTCCGTCATGAGGAAATCACGGATGGCGCTGATGGCATAGGTGCAGGGAGCCGGGTCGCCGGGGCCATTGGACAGGAAAATGCCATCCGGCTGCAGCGCCAGCACCTCGGCGGCGGGAGTCTGGGCCGGCACCACGGTAATGCGGATACCGAGGTCCGCGAGATACCGGAGGATATTGCGCTTGATGCCGAAGTCGTAGGCCACGACGTGCAGGCGTTCGGCCAAGCGGCGCGAGGGATGCGGAACCCGCGGCGTGGTTTCGTCATGCCACAGGCTGCCGTCATTCCAGGCATAGACGCTGCGGGTCGAGACCACCTTGGCGAGGTCCATGCCCTTCAGCCCGGGGAAGGTACGCGCCTCGCTGATCGCAGCCGCCGCGTCGACTCCCTCGCCGCTCAGGATGCATCCGGCGAGCGAGCCCTTCTCGCGCAGTACCCGAGTGAGACGACGGGTATCGACATCGGCGATTGCCACCACGTTGCCGCGCTCGAGGAAGGACTGGAGCGATTCGCTGGCCCGCCAATTGCTGTGCAGCAGGGGCAGGTCGCGGATGATCAGGCCTGCCGCATGGATCGCGCTGGATTCCATGTCCTCGGCGTTGGCGCCGGTGTTGCCGATGTGGGGGTAGGTGAGGGTCACGACCTGCCGGGAATACGACGGGTCGGTCAGGATCTCCTGATAGCCGGTCATGGCGGTGTTGAACACCACCTCGCCCGTCGTCTTGCCTCTGGCCCCAACCGAAATGCCCCGGAAGACCGATCCGTCCTCCAAGGCCAGTACTGCAGGTATCGTCACGGGCGCTCCAACCGTCAAGGGGCGGTTCGCATGGCGCGCGACACTGGAACGCGGCGCAGACATACGAAAAGCGGGAGGAGCCGTGAGGCGCCGCCCGCTTTGACCACCGATAAACCGGACTCTTGCGATTAGGGGAACAGTTTACCGCCCCAACCCGAGAACGTCACGCATTGAATACAAACCGGGGCCTCGGCCGGCGACCAGCCAGGCAGCCGCTCGCAGGGCACCGCGCGCGAAAGTCAGCCGGTCGGTGGCCCGATGCCCCAACTCGAGCCTCTCCCCGGCTCCGCATAGGTAGACCGTGTGCTCGCCAACAATGTCGCCGGCACGCAGTGTGGAAAAGCCGATGGCCCCGGGGGGACGCTCCCCGGTCTGGCCTTCCCGGGCGTAGACGGCACTGGCTGCCAGGGTGGTTCCACGCGCCGCGGCAGCGACCTGACCGAGGCGCACGGCGGTTCCCGACGGAGCGTCGAGTTTTGCCTTGTGATGGGCCTCGAAAATCTCGATGTCGTACTCCGGCGGCAACGCCGCCGCGGCCTGCGCCACCAACTCGAGCAGCAAATTGACGCCGAGGCTCATGTTCGGGGCGTGCAGCACGGGAATTCGGGCAGCCGCCGCGGTCATGGCGGCCTCCGCGATGGTGTCCAGGCCGGTCGTGCCGACCACGACCGGCACGCCAGCCGAGGCGCAGGCCTCGAGGTTGCCCGGGAGGGCCGCCGGGAGCGTGAAATCGATCGCCACCGCTGCCCCGCGGAGGGCCGTGGACCGTTCGGCGGTAATCTCGATCCCTGCCGGTGAACCCTGCGCGGGAAGAGCCGCATCACGCCCCAGCCATGGACTGCCGGCAGAGGCCAGGGCCCCCGAGAGGCGCAGCCCCGCCGCCGTCTCCCCACCGGCCTGCAGGGCGCGCACCAGGGATTGGCCCATCCTGCCGGTAATCCCGAACACGGCCACGCCGACTGGCTGCGTCGGATGCCCCGCGCCGGCGGTCAAGTCCGCTTCTCCTCGGTATCGAAGAGGTTCTTCTCGAAGAATTTGCGGACGCCACTGAGCCAACTCTCCTCGCGGGGGGCGTGACTGCCACCCGAACCGCGCAGGCTTTCGTCGAAACGACGCAGGAGGTCCTTCTGCTCGTCGGTGAGCTTCACGGGGGTTTCGACCACCACCGTGCAATGGAGATCTCCGGGGGGGCCGCCGCGAACCGGCGCCACTCCCTTGCCGCGGAGCCGGAACACCTTGCCGGACTGGGTTTCCGGCGGGATGGTGATGGACGCCTGGCCGCCGAGCGTCGGTACCTCGATCTTGCCGCCGAGTGCGGCGGTCGCGAAGGCGATGGGCACCTCGCAGAAGAGATGGGACTCCTCTCGAGTGAAGATCTTGTGCTCCCGCACCGCGATGTCGACGTAGAGGTCGCCGGGCGGACCGCCATTGCGCCCTGCCCCGCCCTTGCCGGACTCGCGGAGACGGTCACCCGTATCGACACCGGCCGGCACCCTGACCTGCAGGGTCTTGCGTTGCGTGCGACGCCCCTGACCGTAGCAGGTGTCACAGGGCTGACGGATGATCTTGCCGCGACCGCGGCATTGCGGACAGGGCTGCTGCACCACGAACGGGCCCTGGCGCATGCGCACCTGTCCCTGGCCACCGCAGCCGTCGCAATTGACGGGCTGATGACCTTTCGCCGCGCCGGTGCCACCGCAGGCGTCGCACTCGCAGGGAATCTCGATGGTGAACTCGGCGCTGTGACCGAACACGGCCTGCTCGAGGTCCAGGACCAGTTCGTAGCGCAGGTCCTCGCCGCGGAACACCTGGTTGCCGCCGCCGCGGCGATTGCCGCCGAAGATATCGCCGAAAACCTCGCCGAAAAGGTCGCTGAACACGTCGGACCCACCGGCGCCACCGAAGCCGCCACCCCCCCGGGAAGGGTCGAGTCCGGCGTGCCCGTGGCGGTCGTAGATCGCGCGCTTCTGCGGATCGGACAGGACCTCGTAGGCCTCCTTGGCTTCCTTGAAGGACTCCTCGGCTTCCCGGTTGTCGGGATTCCGGTCCGGGTGGAACTTCTGGGCCAGCCGGCGATAAGCCTTCTTGAGGTCAGCCTCCGGCGCGTCCTTCGCTACCCCGAGGACCTCGTAGTAATCACGTTTCGCCATGCGGTTCCTGCCCTGTCACCCCTAATGGACGGGGCCGGGAACGGTGACCCGTCCCCGGCCCGGCATGCCGACCGACCGGAGGGCGGTCAGTCCTTCTTCTTGACTTCCTCGAACTCGGCGTCCAGCACGTCGTCCTTGCCGCCGCCGGTCGCCTCGGTCCCGGCGCCGGCATCGCCGGCCTGAGCGTACTGCATCAAGCCAGCCGCTGCCTGCGCCAGCGCCTCGGCCTTGGTCTTGATTGGCTCGAGCTCGTCCTTGGCTATTGCATCCTTGACATCGCCGATCGCCGCCTCGACCTTGCCACGGTCCGCCGCCGGTACCTTCTCGCCAAGGTCCTTGAGCGTGCTCTGGACCTGATGGACCAGCGCGTCGGCACGGTTGCGTTCCTCGACGAGGGCACGGAAACGCTTGTCCTCCTCGGCATGGGCCTCGGCATCGCGCACCATCCGCTGGATTTCCTCGTCCGACAGGCCCGAGGAGGCCTTGATGACGATCCTCTGCTCCTTGCCGGTCCCCTTGTCCTTGGCCGACACGTTGAGGATGCCGTTGGCATCGATGTCGAAGGTGACCTCGATTTGCGGCATGCCGCGCGGCGCCGGCGGGATGTCCTGCAGGTCGAAACGGCCAAGCAGCTTGTTGTCCGCGGCTCGCTCGCGCTCCCCCTGCAGCACCTGGATCGTCACCGCCGGCTGGTTGTCGTCTGCCGTGGAGAAAACCTGCTGGGCCTTGGTGGGAATCGTCGTGTTCTTCTCGATCAGCTTGGTCATGACCCCGCCAAGCGTCTCGATACCGAGCGACAGCGGGGTCACATCCAGCAGCAGCACGTCCTTGACGTCGCCGGCAAGCACGCCGCCCTGCACCGCGGCACCCACGGCGACCGCCTCGTCGGGATTGACGTCCTTGCGCGGCTCCTTGCCGAAGAAGTCCTTCACGCGGGACTGCACCAGCGGCATGCGCGTCTGACCGCCGACGAGAATCACCTCGGCGACATCCTTGGTGGAGATGCCGGCGTCCTTGAGGGCCACCCGGCAGGGCTCGATGGTACGGGCCACCAGGTCCTCGACCAGGGCCTCGAGCTTGGCGCGGGTCAGCTTCACCGCAAGGTGCTTCGGTCCCGAGGCATCCGCCGTGATGTACGGCAGGTTGACCTCCGTCTGCTGCGACGAGGAGAGCTCGATCTTGGCCTTTTCGGCCGCTTCCTTCAGCCGCTGCATGGCCAGGGGGTCCTTGCGGACATCGACGCCGGACTCCTTGCGGAACTCCTCGGCGATGAAATCGATCAGGCGGAGGTCGAAGTCCTCGCCACCGAGGAAGGTGTCACCGTTGGTCGACAGGACCTCGAACTGGCGCTCGCCATCCACCTCGGCAATCTCGATGATGGACACGTCGAAGGTGCCGCCACCGAGGTCGTAGACGGCGATCTTGCGGTCGCCGCCCGCCTTGTCGAGGCCATAGGCCAGCGCTGCCGCCGTCGGCTCGTTGATGAGGCGCTTGACTTCGAGACCGGCAATGCGGCCGGCGTCCTTGGTCGCCTGGCGCTGGGAGTCGTTGAAGTAGGCCGGGACGGTGATGACCGCCTCCGTGACCGGCTCGCCGAGGAAGTCCTCGGCCGTCTTCTTCATCTTCATCAGCACGCGGGCCGAGACCTCCGGCGGAGCCATCGGCTTGCCCTGGGCCTCGACCCAGGCATCGCCGTTGGCGTTCTCGATGATCCGGAACGGCGAGTGCTGGATTGCCTTGGCGACTTCCTTGTCCTTGAAGCGGCGGCCGATGAGCCGCTTCACTGCGTACAGCGTGTTCTGCGGATTGGTCACCGCCTGGCGCTTGGCCGACTGGCCGACCAGCACCTCGTCGTCCTTGGTGAAGGCGACAATCGACGGCGTGGTGCGGTCACCCTCGCTGTTCTCGATGACGCGGGGCTTGCCGCCCTCCATGATCGCCACGCACGAGTTCGTCGTGCCGAGGTCGATGCCGATAACCTTGCCCATGGTTTTCCTCCTGTTGCGAATTCGTTGCCCGGTGACACCGGGGGATTGACGGGGGTTATGGGGTGCGACGCGCCGGCTTCAAGCCCTTGGGTGGATTTCCCGGCAACACGTCACCCCGCCGCCATTCCTCAGGGCTCGCGCGACACGATCACCCGTGCCGGACGGACCAGCCGGCCATGGAGCAGCCAGCCCCGCTGGATGACGGTCAGCACCGTGCCCGGCGGGACCTCCGCCGAGGGCTGCGCCACCATCGCTTCATGGTGTTCGGGATTGAAGGGAATCCCCACCGGATCGACCACGCTGAGACCGGCCGACTCGAAGGCTTTCTCGAGCAGCCGCAAGGTCGCCTGCTGACCTTCCAGGAGGCTGCGCGCGTCGGCATTCTGCTGCGCGCCGGCGAGTGCCAGGCTATCCGACACCGGCAGCAGTTCCTTGACGAACCGCTCGACCGCAAATGCCCGCGCCTGCTCGACCTCGCGGGCGGCACGGCGGCGGATGTTCTCCTGCTCCGCGACAGCCCGCAGGACCTGGTCCTGCGCAGCATTCGCCCGCGCTTCCGCGGCCTCCAAGCGTGCAGTCAGGTCGTCCGCCCCTCCAGGAAATGGCAGGACATTGTCCGGTGCGGCGGCGCCCTCGGACGCGGCTGGGGTGTCGCTGGGATTCACGGGGGATTCGGACATGGCGGCGGGCTCCGGCTCGGCGGGACTGGGAAGCCGCGGAGGATGGGGCCGACCAGCCGGCAAATCAAGGCGGGGCGGTCAGGGAGTACCGTGCCGCCGCCGGGATCAGGTACCCCGCAGGGCGCTGCCGAGAAGTTTGGCCGTGATGTCAACGATGGGAATGACCCGCTCGTAAGCCATCCTCGTCGGACCGATCACGCCGAGCACGCCGACCACTTCGTCATCGACGGCGTACGGTGCCGTCACCAGGCTGAGGTCATCGAGCAGCCCGAAACCGCTCTCCTGGCCGATGAAGATCTGCACCCCTTCGGCGCGGACGCACTGGTCGAGAAGGTGCAGGAGGTCCCGCTTCTCGTTGAACGCCTCGAACAGCCGCCGCAGGCGATCGACGTTGGAGAGTTCACCGTAGCCCATGAGGTTGGTCTCGCCGGCAACCAGCATATCCACCTCGGGTGCCGCGGCGGCACCGGGCGCGAACACCTGTTCGGCCATCAGGATTGCCTCCTGCATCAACTGGTTCATGGTCGCACGCGTCTCCTGGAGGTCACGCAGCAGAGCGTCCCGGACGTGCTGCACCTCGCGACCACGGAACTGCTCGTTGAGCCAGCCCGCAGCCCGCCGGAGCTCCTCCGGACCGAACCGCCGCCCGACCTGCAGAATGCGATTCTGTACTTCGGTCCCGTTCACGACGAGGATCGCCAGCACGCGATTCTCCGACAGCGGCAGGAACTCGATCTGGCTGACGGCCATGTGGGTCGGTCGCGGCAGCGTGACCACGCCCGCCATGTGCGTGAGGCTCGACAGCATCTGCGAGGCCGTGGTGACCAGCGATTTCGGACCGTCGGCCCCTGGCTGCAGGCGTCGGCCCAGCTCTGCCGCCTCGGGCAGTTCGGCGACCGCCGCCACACCCCCGCGATGGCGCAGCAAGGCATTGACGAAAAACCGGTAGCCCTTGTCCGTCGGGACCCGGCCGGCGGAGGTGTGGGGCGAGGCGACGAAACCCAGGTCTTCGAGGTCGGCCATGACGTTGCGGATGGTGGCGCTGCTGAGGCTGAGACCCGATTCGCGGGACAGCGTCCGGGAGCCGACCGGCTCGCCGTCCCGGATGTAACTTTCCACCAGCACCCTCAGGAGGTGCCGGGAGCGCTCGCTCAACTCTTCGGGACCTTCGTGCCGCATATGCCCTGCCACGGTCGGCAACCCGACCTTCCCGGGGAAACTAGCGACGGGTGAGCGCACGTGTCAAGCAGACCCGAGGAACGCGCTGCACCCGACGGTCATCCGCGGATACTGGACAGGAACGCCGGAAATGCGCGTCCCGACGACCAGTGCGCCATGATATAAGTTGCGCGGAGTGCGGCTCTTTCCTGCCGCGTGCCGACAGGTTCAGCGCGTGTTCCAGACCGTCGCCCTGGTGGGCCGTTACGATGACGACCGAATCCCTCCCCTGGTGGCGGAGATTTGCCACCATCTCGGGCAACAGGGTCGTCGCGTCCTCGTCGATCCGCGACTGGCCGTCGGGCTCCCTCCCGCGGTGGAGCGCGTACCCGAGGGCTCCTTCGCGGACGCGGCGGAACTCATCCTCGCCATCGGCGGAGACGGCACCTTGCTGCACGCCGCACGGCTTGCACTGTCCTCCCCGGATCCATGCCCGGTCATGGGGGTCAACCGGGGGCGCCTCGGGTTCCTCGCCGATATCCGGCCCGCGGAACTGGGGGAGCGGCTGGACGAAGTCCTGTCGGGAGACTTCCAGCGGGACGAACGCAGCCTGCTCGAGGCGCGTTTCGCCCCCGCGAACGGCACCGCGCGTCGCATGCTGGCGGTGAACGACGTGGTCCTGCAGAGCGACCAACCCGGACGCATGATCGATTTCGAATCCGCGGTCGATGGTCGGTACGTCAACACCCATCTGGGCGACGGCCTCGTGGTCGCGACTGCCACGGGGTCCACTGCGTATGCGCTTTCCTGCGGTGGCCCCATCCTCCAGCCCGATCTCGACGTCATCGTGGTGGTGCCGATTTGCCCGCACACACTCAGCGACCGTCCGCTGGTCCTGCGGCGGGATTCCCGGGTCGATATCCGGCTCGCCGCCCGCTCGCGGGCAAGCGCGGTCGTGAGCTGCGACGGCGTACCGCTCGGCGAGATGGCTCCGGGCAGTTCGCTCACGGTCGGTCCCTCGCCGTCACGCCTCACGCTGCTCCATCCCCCGGGCTACGACTACTTCCGCGTGCTGCGCTCGAAATTGCATTGGGGACGGGGTGCACACGAACCGGAGACCGAAGGCGGCCTGGACTGAACACGCATGCTGACGCATCTTTCCATCCGTGATTTCGCGATCATCGATGCGGTCGATATCGATCTGCACGGTGGCCTGACGGCCCTGACCGGCGAGACCGGCGCCGGCAAATCCATCCTGGTCGATGCCGTCATGCTCGCCATCGGCGGTCGTGCGACGGCCGAGGTGGTCCGGCACGGCGCGGAACGTGCGGAGGTCACTGCCACCTTCGATCCGCACCAACTTCCGGGCGTTGCCGGCTGGCTCGAACAGCAATCCATCGACATCGAGGACGAACTTCACCTGCGTCGGGTGGTGGGTCGGGACGGACGTTCGCGGGCCTGGGTCAATGGTCAACTGCTGCCGCTCGCGACGATCCGCGAACTCGGGCAGCGGCTGATCGACATCCACGGCCAGCAGGAATTCCTGTCGCTGACCCGCCGCGACGCGCAGCGCGAGTTGCTCGACCACCATGGCGCCCATGAAGCACTGTTGGCACCGGTGCGGCAACTGGCGCGCGAGTATCGCCTGCTGGCCGCCGAGGTACAGGCACTGCGCGCTGCGGCGGCAGAGCGGGACTCCCGACTCGAGTTGCTGCGTTACCAGGTGCAGGAACTGGCGACACTCGCCTTGCGTGACGGCGAGGTCCGGGAATTGCTCGAGGAACACGGCCGCCTGGCGAATCGCAGCCGCCTCGCGGAGGCAGCCCAGCGCGCGCTCGGTCTGACGTACGAAGGCGAGGGGCAGGACGCCCATTCGCTGGCCAGCCGCGCACTCGCGCAGGTGCGTGGCGTGGCCGAGTTCGACTCGCGTCTGCAGCCGGTGGAAGCCCTCCTCACGGAGGCGCTGATCCAGCTGAAGGAGGCCGGTGGCGCCCTGTCCGGTTACCTGGACACCCTGGAGGTCGACCCGCGCCGGCAGGCGTTCGTCGAGGCTCGCATCGCCTCGTTCGACGAACTGGCCCGCAAGCACCGCGTCTCTCCCGAAGACTTGCCGACCCAGTGGACGGCGCTGCAAGCGGAGCTGCAGCGGCTGGAGGGCGCGGAGTCGACCGTCGCGCAACTGGAAGAGCGGCTGGGCCAGCTGCGAACCCGATATGCTCGCGCGGCGACTGTCCTCGGCGAAGCACGGCGCCGGGCAGCGGGCGACCTCGCCACCCAGGTCACCGGACTGATGAAGTCGCTGGGCATGCCGGGCGGGCAATTCCTGGTGGAAGTCGTGGCCCACGACGACGACACCCCCTCGCCCGACGGGCTCGACGAGATCGATTTCCTCGTCTCGGCCAATCCCGGTCAACCGCCGAAACCGGTCGCCAAGGTCGCCTCGGGTGGCGAACTTTCCCGCATCAGCCTGGCGGTCCAGGTGGCAGCCGCCCACGGCGTCGACGGACGGGTGTGCATGATTTTCGACGAGGTCGATGCCGGCGTCGGCGGCGCGGTCGCCGAACGGGTGGGCCGGCAGTTGCGCGCCCTCGGCCAACGCGGACAAGTCCTGTGCGTCACCCATCTGGCGCAGGTCGCCAGCCAGGCAGACCAGCAGGTTCGCGTCGCCAAGCTGACGGACGGGCGGACCAGTCGAACCACCCTGAC
>JBJTPC010000346.1:0-4516 GCA_046074905.1 Gammaproteobacteria bacterium | reverse complement strand
GTGGCTCGACGCAACTCTGGGCACAGGCCGCCGCATAGACAGCGCGGAACGTGGTGAATTCACCATCACCTCCACTCCACGCATCCGCCTCGAGACACTCCACCAGACGTTCCGCCTGGATCATCTCGACAATCTCGGGAGCAGGTCGGATTGCACGCTTTGCGCTCGCATGTCCGCCCGCGTGGGCGAATTGCTGGATGTCCGCAGGTGACTGTCCGGCAGCGACACGACCCCAGAATCCTGCCTGCAATCCCAGCAGCGATTCGGCGACATGATGCACGCCGTCGTGCGGCAGCGGTCCCTTGGCCGGGAAGCGGAACTTGCCTACCTTGCCATCGGCGCGGTGTATGACCACGCAGTCCTCGCGGGCTTCCCGGGTAATTGCTACCGTGATTTGCATGATGTCGAACTCGGCTGCGGGCTTTCCGATTGCGGGATTACCGATTCTCGCCTCGCGTCAGGCAGGGAGACCCCCCTATCCCGTCACCAGGGCGAGGTGAACCAGGGCTGCCACCAGCGCGAGTACCAGCGCCACCGTGATGCGTGGCCCTGGCGACAACATGACCATGGACTGCGCCGGAAAGGAAAACGTCGCAAGCGTGCCGAGGATTTTCTCCGGATGCGCTGCGGTGAATGCCGGATCCCTGACGAGATTCATGAAGTCACGACGACTGCGGTAGCGCATCAGTCCGGAGACGGTCCAGCCCGGATCGGGCGCGACATTCCAGGCATCGAGGTAACCACCGACCTTGCGGCCAATCATGACGGGGTGTCCGCCATGACGGAGCAAGACGGGCATGAATCGCCGCGCATAACGCCTGAACAGCGCACTGCCCGGGATCGGTTGTCCGCTGCCCGGATCCGTCACGATCTCCGGCTGTACCTTGACCAGATTGACCATGAGGAATTCCCGTCCGTCATCGGTGCCCAGGAAGGTACGCAAGACCTCGACATCGTTGCCGGTTTCCTCGAGCCGGTCATGGAGGTCGGCCAAGGCTCCCTCGATCTCCTCCGGGGAAAGCGGTCCGGAGCGGGAGTCATACCAAAGGCGGAAAAACAGGTAGATGGCAGCCGACGCTGCCCAGAGCATCCAGGGCGTCAAGGATCAAGCCTCGCTCGGGTACCCTGTCCGCAAGCCCCAGGGAGTAGACTGTCGGCTGCTGCTCCCGGCACGGAGTGTCCGCCCGGGAGCATAGCCTGACCAGTCTTCAACCCACGGGTCGCCTACTTGAAGGCCTCACCGGGTTTCACGCCGAGTGCCTTCAGGACCATCGCAGCCGGGCAAAACCCGGTAAACGCGGCCTGGATCATGTTCAAGCCGGCAAAGGCCGACAAGCCGATCCACCACGGGTGCACGTAGTGGGCGAGCAGGATGCCGGTCAGCACGACAATGCCGGCGAAGACGAAAACCGCACGATCGAGTGTCATTTGGAACTGCTCCCGGATTTATCTCAGGCGTCCCGCAGCTGGCCGCGGATGTGGATGGTGATGGCCGAGGCCAGCATCCAGAATCCTCCACCGATGCCCATCACGCCGTACTCCGCCGGCGTACCACCACCAAAGAACTTCATCATGCCCATGGCGAAACCGAACAGCCCGCCGAGGAACAACAACCACACCATCAGTCCGAGAAGCGATTTGTACATTTTTCTTCCCCCCAAGTGTCTTGTCGAGTGACTCTTCTCCCGACCGCCGCGTCCGCAGCATGCCCTCAGACAGGCTCCGCACTGGTCGGCAGGCGGTCCACGGGGCTATCCCCTCGTGGCTGAGCATAGCTGACAGGTCGACTGGATGGATAGTCGCCGGGATCAATCAAAGTAGATCGTGACCAGCAGCTGCGGCGGGTGCCAAACACCGCCCATGGTGGAGTGCTTGATGTCACGGATCCGGGCAGAGGGGTTTTCGTCCACCCATTGCGCGATCACCCGCTCGACGTGATCGGGGGGCACTCGCCAACTCCAGGACCAGAACGGCGTGGAGAACTCGAACACCCTGATCTTCATGGGGGGCCCGCCCGGGTGGGACGCGTGGGATAACGTGGAAAAATGGAGCGGGTGATGGGAATCGAACCCACGTTAGTAGCTTGGGAAGCTACAGTTCTACCATTGAACTACACCCGCTCGACGGTTTTTAGTTTACCGCGCCGGGCGCCTGCCCGGCAACGGCGTGCACCCGGGGCAGCGCCCGACGGCAACCCTCAGGGCCCCTTCACCACCACCCCGCCCTTCACGACCGCCGACGGTCGCTCGAGCAAGGTGATGTCCTGCAGGACATCGCCCTCCACCGCCACCAGATCGCCAAAACGCCCGGGCACGAGGGCTCCCACGCGGTCCTCCCAGCCCATCACGCGGGCGGCGACGGAAGTCGCGGACTGGATGGCCTGCAGCGGCGTCATGCCGCGCTGGACCATGATGCGGAACTGCCTGGCGTTGAGTCCGTTCGGAAACACCGCTGCGTCCGTGGCATAGACGATGGGCGCTCCCAACTTCACCGCCAGGCTGAACGCCTGGCGCTGTGCTTCGGTGGTGTCGAGATTCTTCTGCAGGAACTCGGCAGGCCAGCCTTGCCGGCGCCCTTCCGTATCGATGTAGTCCCCGTTGTAAACGTCCATCGCCAAGGCCACGCCGTGCTCCCTGGCGAGCCGGATGCCCTCCTCGTCGATGAGGGAGGCATGCTCGATGGTGTCCGCCCCGGCCAGGATCGCCTCCTTCACCGAACGGGCCCCGTGCGCATGGGCCGCCAGCTTGAGGCCATGGCGGTGGGCCACCTCGGCCACCGCGCGCAATTCCTCGGGCGTCATCTCGGGCGATCCCGGCACGCCGCCCAAGGCAAGCACTGCCCCGGAGGCGATGCACTTGAGGACCGTGGCACCGTCGGCAACGAGTTGCTCGGCTCTGGCACGGAACTCCTCCGGCCCGCGCGCCACGCCGCGGCGCAGACGCTCGAGCGGCGTCTTGGCCTTGCGCTTGGGAAAGCCCGGCAAGAGCATGTCGCCGCCGCCTCCGGGAATGCTCAGATACGTGATCGCGACCTGCATCCGCGGCCCGGGAATCCTGCCGCTGTCGATCTCGTCCCGCAGTTCGCGGTCGAGCCCGGCCACGTAGGTACCGACATCACGCACGCTGGTGAATCCGGCTTCCAGCGTGGCGCGCGCGTTGCGCCGCGCGAACACCAGGTGTTCCTCCGGGGATCGACGCGCGTAGATGCTGAAGTCCGCCGTATTCTCCGGCACATCCGTGACATGCGTGTGCAGGTCGAGCAGTCCGGGCAGACAGGTGTGCCGGGACAGATCCAGTTCACCGGTGCCCGCGGGAACTGCGACCTCGCTGCCTACCGCGCGAATCCGCCCATCGACCACCAGAACGGTCTGCCGCTCGCGGACCCCGGGCTCGATACCGTCGATCAGCCGGCCGCAGCGTATGGCCAAGGTGTCCGCAGCGGCAGCCAGCGGCGACAGTACGCCCCACACCACCAACAGCCACCCGGCACCCGCACGAGCCCGCTTTCCCAGTTGCCGCATCACGCTCCTCCACGAGGCCGCAGACCCGTCCCACCCCGGCGACCGGGCTGCCTCAGGCGCGGCCGTCGACCAGATACCTGTCGAGTGTGCGATGGAAGTGGCGGAGTCGCAATTCCTGGTAGCGACCGAGCTGGACGAGACCGGTCTGCGAGGCCTCTAGACCGGTCTGGACATGCGGCATGTTCTCCATGTCCTGGTCGATCACGGCCCCCAGGATGGGCAGTTCGGTCGCGGCACTCCAGGACTCGTCCTCGCGCAACCAATGTACCGGGACCGGTGCGGGCCGCGGGCCGTCTTTCGGCGGTCGCTTCAGGATCATCACTTCCATCAAGCAGGCATCGACGCGCCGACGATGCGGTCGCCAACGGTAGACGATGTTCGGTGCGAATCCTCCCCAGGGGGAAAAATTCGGGAAGACGTTGTACACCAGGGCATCGAGGAGCTCGGCGTCCGTCGCCTGCTCGAAATCACCCTGGAACGAGCGTGCGAACGAACGACGGTTCAGTTCGCCGAGCGCGGTCCGGGGGGAGATCGCCTCTGCTGCCACCCTCGCGCCGGGGGCCCGCCAGAGAGCCAGCATTTGCTGCAGCACCTCGGCATCCGAGACGCCTTGGCGTGCGAGATGCGGACTGGGCGCCGCGAAGGCGGTGAGGTTGCGGTTCACGTGCTCGCCGAACACGTCGTACTGCGAATTGGCATCGGCGATGATGGGCAGGATCTGCGGGTGCGTGGCGATGACGTGGTAGCTCTCCATGAAAGCCTCCTGCGCCACTTTCCAGTTGCACGGGATGATCTTCGCCACGTGGACTGCCTTCCAGCAATCCTCGAGACGCCAGCGCGCGAAATGACCCGGCAGGACACCGAGATAATCCTCCAGCGAGGGTGCTTGCGGATCCATGTTGATGAACACGAAACCGCCCCACGTGCCGATACGGGCTTCCGGAAGGTGCAAGCTCTCGTCGGTCAACTGGGGAAAGGCCACGGGTTCCTCCGTCT
>JBJTPC010000345.1:0-2787 GCA_046074905.1 Gammaproteobacteria bacterium | reverse complement strand
CGCCTCCGCACCGACCGGTCGGCACGCTGCGGCCACCACCTTGCCGAGCTCGAGACCCGGCGCGCGGATGGCGATGTTCTCGAGGTCGTGGGGATAGTAGTTCTGGCCGTTGACGAAGATGATTTCCTTGGCGCGTCCGGTGATGACGACCTCGCCCTGGTGGTACAGGCCGAGATCACCGGTGTCCAGCCAGCCCTCTGCCGTGATCACGCGGGCGTTCACCTCCGGCAGCTGGAAGTAGCCGGAGGTGACATTGGGGCCGCGGATCTCGAGGTGCCCCACGGTGCCTGGCGCGACCGGTTGGCGATGGCCATCCGTGAAACGTACCTCGGTGTCGGGGATGGGAGTGCCCACGCCCATCAGGGGCAGGGCATCGGCATGGCCTGCCTGGAGGTCGCGAGCCGCTTCACCGACACCGAGATGATGCCGGTCGAGGTGGACGACCCGATAAGTGCCCTCGGCGCTGCGGAAGGTCATGGCGAGAGTGGCCTCTGCCAGGCCATACACCGGATACATCGCCTGCCGCGGCAAGCCGCTCGGTGCCATCCGGTCGAGGAACTCCTCGGTCAGTTCCGGCGAAATCGGCTCGGCCCCGTTGAACAGGATCCGCACGTGATCCAGTTTCATGGCGTCGACGGGGCGATCGCCCAGTACCTTGAGAAAGTGCCGGTAGCCGAAGTTCGGCGAGCAAAGCACCGTGCAGCGATGGCGATCGGCCAGCTGGAGCCACAGCAGCGGCCGGCGGATGAACAGCTCGGTCGGCATGAGATGGACATTCATGCCGGCGGCGTACATGAAGAAGTTCATGCCGATCAGGCCCATGTCATGGGTGAGCGGCATCCAGCTCAGGGCGTTGTCGGCGCCGGTGAGCCGGGCGGCAGCGACGACGCTACGCAGGTTCGCGACCAGGTTGGCGTGGGTCAGGACCACGCCCTTCGGCTCGCTGGTGGAGCCCGAGGAGAACTGGATGAACGCCGTGTCCGCCGGTGAGGGGATGAGCAGGTCGGCATGTTGGTCCAGGCGATCGATCTCGTCGACCAGGAAAGCCCTCTCGCGCAGCGCGCCAATGGCGGCCTGTTCGCCGGATTCGCGTGCGAAAGCCTCGAGGCGATCCAGCGTCTTGCGGTCCGTGTACAGCCAGGGATTGCCCAGCTGGCGCGCGATGCGCAGCAGCTTGAACTTGTGCTCGTCGCTGATGCCCGTGGCCACCGGAACTGCCACGAGTCCGCCCGCGAGGCTGGCCCAGTAGCCATCGAGGAACTGCTCGTTCCCCGACAGGTAAAGGATGACGAAGTCGCCGCGCCGCGCCCCGCGACGCTGCAGCAGATGGAGCAGGCCGAGAGCACGTTCGTGCAGTTCGCCGAATGGCACCTCGCGAGAGTGGTCCCCGCTCTCGTGATGGAAGATCGACCGGTCCAGGCGGGCGTTGTCGCGGAGGATCTCGTTGAGGGTGTTGGCGAAGTTCATGGGATTTTCCTGGCATGTACCCGGAACCGCAGCGGTCGCAGGGCGCGGAGATTGACGGCAGCCTCGATCGGGATCGGTCCTTCGTCCAGATACTCGAGACGATAGCGGCGTGCCATGCGGGCCACATGGACCGTCATCTCGTACAGGGCGAAGTTCTCGCCGACGCAATGGCGGGGACCGGCCGCAAAGGGGATGTAGACCCACTTTTCGCGTGCGGCTTCGGCTTCGGGCAGGAAGCGCTCGGGGCGGAAGGCCTCGGGCTGGGGCCACCAGCGCGGGTGACGCTGGATCAGGTAGGGACTCAGCATGATGTCGGTGCCGGCAGGAACGCCATAGCCACCCAGCACGTCTTCGTCGACGCTGCGACGGGTCAGCAGCCATCCCGGCGGATACAGCCGCATCGCTTCCTTGATGACCGCTTGCGTCCAGACGAGTCGCTCGCTGGCCGCGTAGCCGAGGCGGCGCGGTCCCTCGCCGGGCGGCGCGTCGATGGCGTCCACTTCCGCCTCCAGCCGCTGCCAGGCGGCGGGATGGGTCGCCACCAGGTACCAGGTCCAGTTCAGGGCACTGGCAGACGTCTCGTGACCGGCAACCACCAGCGTGAGGGCCTCGTCGACGAGTTCGCGGGACGGCATCGGCCGGTCATCCTTGTCACGCGCGTCCATCAGCATCTGCAGGAAGTCGAAGCGCTCCCAGCCCCCCGCGCGACGGGCCTCGACCAGCTCCCCGACGAGGCGGGCCAGCGAGCGGAACTTGTAAGCGAAGGCCAGGTCGCGGGCGGAGTGTTCGGTGACGACCGCGAACGGGTTGTTGCCGCCCATGCGCTGTTCCAGCCAGAGGAGGTCTTCGCCGAAGATCGAGCGAAGGATGATGTCCAGCGTCAGTTGGCTCATCTCGCCCGTGACATCGAGCGGCGCAGCGGTGCGGGCAGCGTCGTCCCAGCGCACCTGCGCCGCATCGATGGCCGAGTCGATCACGTCCGCATACTGTTCCACCATGCGCCGGTGGAAGGCCGGCTGGATCATGCGCCGCTGGCGCTTCCAGAAGTCCCCCTCGCTGACCATGATGCCGTTGCCGAGCAGGATCTTGACGCGATCGAGGCCGACGCCCTTGGTGTAGTTGCGGTGGTTGGTGACCAGCAGCCGCTTGATGTCGTCCGGATGGTTGCAGATCCAGGTGTCGCGCTTGCGGCCCGGGGCGTGGATCCGGTAGAGGTCGCCCAGTTCGGCAGTGCAGGCGGTGAGCTGTTCGAGGCTATCCTCGGTGGAGGCGACGTCGAACTGGACGGACGCCAGCGGCGGCAGGCCTTCCCGCGTGACC
>JBJTPC010000344.1:0-12440 GCA_046074905.1 Gammaproteobacteria bacterium | reverse complement strand
GGTAACCCTTGGGGAGGTCGGGATAGAAGTAGTTCTTGCGGGCGAACACCGAGCGCGGCGCGATGGTCGCACCGATCGCCAGACCGAAGCGGATTGCCATCCGGACTGCCGCAGCGTTCAGTACCGGCAGCACGCCGGGATAGCCGAGATCGACGAGATTTGCCTGCGTGTTCGGCGGGGCGCCATAGGCGGTCGCGGACCCGGAGAAGATCTTCGACTGCGTGGCGAGCTGGGCGTGGATTTCCAGCCCGATGACCACTTCCCACTCGCGCCCGGTCAGGGCGCTCTTCACGTATTCAGCCATGGTGCACCCTTACGCGTACGCCGCCGGGAGGCGGCGGTGCCAATCGGTGACCTGCTGGTAGGCATGGGCCGTGGCCAGCAGGCGGGATTCCGCGAAGTGCGGCCCGATCAGTTGCAGGCCGACCGGCAATCCCTGCAGCAGCCCGCAGGGAATCGACATCGCCGGCAGGCCGGCGAGGTTGGCGCCGATGGTGAAGATGTCGTTGAGGTACATGGTGATCGGGTCGTCCACCTTGTCACCGAGCCGGAACGCGGGCGTGGGCGAGGTGGGACCGACCAGGACATCCGCCTGGGCGAACGCCGCGGCAAACTCGCGGCTGATCAACTGCCGCACCTTCTGTGCCTTGAGGTAGTACGCGTCGTAGTAGCCGGCGGAGAGGACATACGTGCCGGTCATTATGCGGCGCTTGACCTCGGCTCCGAAGCCCTCGCCCCGCGAGCGCTTGTACAGGTCGAGCAGGTCTTTCGGATCGTCGCAGCGATGACCGAAACGCACGCCGTCGAAGCGCGAGAGGTTCGAGGAACACTCGGCGGGGGCGACCACGTAGTAAGTCGGGACGGACATCCCCATGTTGGGACAGCTCACCTCGACGATCTCGGCGCCCTGGTCGGCGTAGGCCTGGACGGCCGCCCGCACCAGTGCCGCGTTGGCCGGATCGAGGCCGCCTTCCATGAACTCGCGTACGATGCCGATGCGCAATCCCTTCACGCCCTGTCCGAGCTCGGCGGCGTAGGCCGGCACGGGAACGTCGACGCTGGTGGAGTCCCGGGAATCGAAGCCGGCGATGGCCTCGAGGAACAGGGCGCAGTCCTCGGCGGACGGCGCCATGATGCCGGCCTGGTCGAGGCTCGAGGCGAAGGCGATCATGCCGTAGCGCGAGACGCGGCCGTAGGTGGGCTTGATGCCCGAGATGCCCGTCAGTGCCGCCGGCTGGCGGATGGAGCCGCCGGTATCGGTACCCGTGGCCACGGGCGCGAGGCGGGCCGCAACGACGGCCGCGGAGCCACCGGAGCTGCCACCGGGGACGCGCTCGATGTCCCAGGGGTTCCGGACCGGGCCGAAGTAGCTGGTCTCGTTGGATGAGCCCATCGCGAACTCGTCCATGTTGGTCTTGCCGAGCAGGACCGTACCGGCCGCCGTCAGGCGCTCGACGAAGGTGGCGTCGTAGGGCGAGACGAAGTTGGCCAGCATCCGGCTGCCGCAAGTGGTGCGGATGCCGTCGGTGCAGAAGATGTCCTTCTGCGCGAGGGGGATGCCGGTGAGCGGACCGGCCGTGCCTGCGGCGAGCCGGGCATCCGCGGCAGCGGCATCCGCCAGCGCCCGCTCCGCGGTCAGCGTGATGTAGCCGTTGAGCAAGCCGTTATGGGCTTCGCAGCGAGCCAGGAAGTGGCGGGTGAGCTCGGTGGCGCTGAAGTCCTTGCGGCGCAGGCCGGCGGCCAGCTCCGCCACCGAGAGCGTATGGAGGCTCATTCGATCACCTTCGGGACGAGGTACAGGGCCGCCTCGACCTTCGGGGCGTTGGCCTGGTAGCGGGCGTGGTGGTCCGCCTCGGTCACCGTATCCAGCCGCAGCCGCTGGGCCTGACCGGCGAGCGGGTGGGCCATGGGCTCGATGCCGGAGGCATCGACGGCGTTGAGCTGGTCCACGAAGGCCAGGATGCTGGACAGGCTGCCGGTGGCAGCGGCGAGTTCTGCTTCGCCGAGGGACAGCCGGGCCAGGTGGGCGATGTGCTCGACATCGCGGCGGGTGAGACTCATGGGTCGGGTGCCGATGGGTGGGGGGAGGGAGCGATTCCCCGGAGGCCGAAAAGCCCCGGAAATCATGGGCGCGGATGATACACGTTGCCTTGCCCGCTGTCCCGTCTGTGCTACCATTCGCTACCGATTTCACGCGCGATTCGTGGGTTTTCCAGCGTTGCGCCGGCGGCGGCTGAAGGGCCTGCCGCAGCCCCCCGCCCGAAGGCTCCGCCACCTGCCAGACCTCCGCCAGCCTCCACCCGGAAGTACCGCCCCCATGTTCAAGAGCCTCCGCGGCTATTTCTCGAACGACCTCTCCATCGACCTTGGCACCGCCAACACGCTCATCTACGTGCGTGACAAGGGCATTGTCCTCAACGAGCCCTCGGTGGTCGCGTTGCAGGACGAACCGGGCCGCGGCGGCAAGGTCATCGTCGCCGTCGGCCAGGAGGCCAAGATGATGCTCGGCCGCACCCCCGGCCACATCACTGCCGTGCGCCCGATGAAGGATGGTGTCATCGCCGACTTCACCTACACCGAGAAGATGCTGCAGTTCTTCATCAACAAGGTGCATGGCAACCGCTGGCTGCGGCCGTCGCCCCGCGTGCTCATCTGCGTGCCCTACGGCTCGACGCAGGTGGAGCGGCGCGCGATCAAGGAATCCGCCGAAGGCGCTGGCGCCCGTCGCGTCGACATCATCGACGAACCCATGGCGGCAGCGGTCGGTGCCGGGCTGCCGGTCCACGAAGCTCGCGGATCCATGGTGCTGGATATCGGCGGCGGCACCTCCGAAGTCGCCGTCATCTCGCTGAACGGCATCGTGTACGCATCCTCGGTACGTATCGGTGGTGATCGCTTCGATGACGCCATCATCAACTACGTGCGGCGCAATTACGGCATCCTCATCGGTGACGCCACCGCCGAGCGTATCAAGATCGAGATCGGCTCGGCCTACCCGGGCCAGCAGGTCCGCGAGATCTCGGTGAAGGGCCGCAACCTCTCGGAGGGCGTGCCGCGCGCCTTCACCCTGAACTCCAACGAGATTCTCGAAGCGCTGCAGGAGCCGCTCGCCGGTATCGTCGGCGCGGTCAAGCAGGCGCTGGAGCAGACGCCGCCGGAACTGGGCGCCGATGTCGCGGAGCGTGGCATCGTGCTCACCGGCGGCGGCGCGCTGCTGCGCGACCTCGACAAGCTGCTGGTCGAGGAGACCGGCCTGCCGGTGCTGGTCAGCGACGACCCGCTGACCTGCGTGGCACGCGGCGGCGGCCGTATCCTCGAACTTACCGAAGAACATCCCGGCGCCTTCGGCCTGTCGTGAGAGTCAGCGCTGCTCCCGGCGCCCCGCTGGCCCCCGCGCGGGGCTCCACCACGGGACTCCGGGCGGCAATCCTGGCACTGACGGCGGTGGCGCTGATGGTCTCCGACCAGCGCAACCAGCATCTCGACTGGGTGAGAACCACCCTCACCACCGTGGCCTGGCCCCTGCGCTGGCTGGTGCATTCGCCGGTGGCGGCGGGAGAGTGGCTCGGCACCACCTTCGCCACGCGGGATCGGCTTCTCGACGAAAACCGTGCGCTGCGCGTGCGGCAGGCGCTGCTTGATCTCAAACTGCTCCGCTATGCCGCACTCGAGCGCGAGAACCAGCGGTTGCGTGCGCTGGCCAGCGCCCTGGGTCCCGAGGCACCGGCGGCGAAGATGGCGGAGATCCTGCGCGTCGACCTCGGACCTTTCCGCCAACGCGCGGTGATCAACCGCGGGACCCGGGACGGCGTGTTCGTCGGTCAACCGGCGGTCGACGCCGGTGGCATCGCCGGCCAGGTGTGGCGGGCAGGTGCGTTCGCCGCCGAGGTGATACTCCTGTCGGACCCGGAACATGCCATCACGGTGCAGGTCAACCGCAATGGCCTGCGCACCATCGCCACCGGCACCGGCCAGCCCACGACGCTCTCCCTGCCGTACCTCTCCCGGAACGCGGACATCCGCGTCGGCGACCTGCTGCTGTCTTCGGGGCTGGGCGGGGTCTTCCCGCCGGGCTTTCCCGTCGCCCGCATCAGCGAAGTGCGGCGCGATCCGAGCGAGCCCCTCGCGGTGATTCGTGCCGAGCCACTGGCTGCGCTGGACCGCAACCGGGAACTGCTGCTGCTCGATTACACGCCACCGCCGACCGAGGTGATGCCGGCCGCACCCACGCCTGCCGGCAAATCGCCATGAGGACCGACGCTCACCTCCCCCGGGGAATCGTCGTGCTCTGGTTGCTGCCGGCGTTGCTGCTTGCCGCGATTCCCCTGCCTGGCTGGCTGGCCATCGGCTGGCCGGACTGGCTCCTGTTGCTGGTCATCGGCTTCGCGTTCCACTCGCCCAAGAGCTGCGGCCCCGTCACCGCGTTCGGCGCCGGTCTCGCCCTCGATGCGTTCCGCGGCATCCTGCTTGGCCAGCACGCGTTCGCCTTCGTGGTCGTGGTCTGGCTGGTGCACCGGTTCCGACTGCGGGCCCGCATGTTCACGCCGCTCCACCAGTCCGCCCTGGTGCTCGCGTTGCTGTGGGTCTACGAGTTCCTGCTCTTCTGGATCGATGGCCTGAGCGGTCACCCCCTGACCCATTGGGGGCGCTGGTTGCCGGTGCTGACGGGTGCGCTCTGCTGGCACTGGGTCTCGGCCTGGATCGACCGGCACCTCGTCCGGCACTAGACGCGACTCGCCATGTCACGCCTGCGCGTCAAGAACGCACTGCTCGAGCAGCGCCTGTTCCTGCGGCGGGCCACGATCGCAGGATCCGTGGTGGGCGCGCTGCTGCTCATCCTCCTGTTGCGGCTGGTCTACCTGCAGGTGCTGCAGTACGACCACTATGCCGAGTTGGCGCAAGGCAATCGTGTCCGGATCGATCCGCTGCCGCCCGACCGTGGCCTGATCGTCGACCGTCACGGGACGGTGCTGGCGGAGAACGCACCGGCTTACCAGTTGGAGCTGACACCGGAACAGGTACCCGACGTGCGCGCCACGCTGGCGGGATTGGCGGCGCTGGGGCTGGTGAATGGCGACAACCTCGAGGCCCTCCAGCGTCACGTCCGCGGCAGCCGCAAGTTCCTCGCCGTGCCACTGCGCCTGTCCATGACCGACGAGGAAGTGGCGCGCTTCGCGGTTCATCAGCACCGCTTCCCGGGCGTGGAGATCCGGGCCCGTCTGGCCCGCCACTATCCGCTCGGGCCCCTCGGCGTGCATGCCCTCGGCTACGTGGGCGCCATCAGCGACCAGGACCTCCTCGAGATCGACCGTGATGCCTATGCCGGAACCTCGGTGATCGGCAAGGTCGGGGTGGAAGCGGCCTTCGAGGACGAATTGCACGGTCGTTCCGGCTATCGCCAACTGCTGGTCAACGCCGAGGGGCGCAGCGTCGAACGCGTCGGTGGCTCGCTGCCCGCGCTCGAGCATCGCCGGCCGCTCGCCGGAAATGATCTCCGTGTCGCCCTCGATGCCCGACTGCAAGCCGTGGCCGAGCAGGCACTGGCCGGATGGCGCGGTGCGGTGGTGGGCATCGATCCGCAGAACGGCGACGTGCTGGTCTTCGCCTCGACACCCGGTTTCGATCCGAACCTGTTCACGCGCGGCATCTCGTCGCGCGACTATCGCGCACTTGCCGACGATCCCGACCGACCGATGTTCAACCGCATCCTGCGGGGCACCTATCCCCCGGGCTCCACCATCAAGCCGATGATGGCGCTGGCGGGGCTCGAGTTCGGGGTAATCGACCCCGACTATGCACGGCCCTGCCCCGGCTGGTTCTCGCTGCCGCGCAGCCGTCACCGCTACCGGGACTGGAAAAAGGAGGGCCACGGACACGCCGACATGCGTGATGCGATTGCCACCTCCTGCGATGTCTACTTCTACGCGCTCGCCGACATCCTCGGCATCCAGCGGATGCACGAGGCCATGACCGGGCTCGGCTTCGGCGCGCGGACGGGCATCGACATCCCGGGCGAGAAGCCCGGCTTGATGCCCTCACCGGCGTGGAAGAAGAAGGCCTACCGCAAACGCCAGGATCAGGTCTGGTTCCCCGGCGAAACGGTCATCGTCGGGATCGGGCAGGGCTACATGCTGGCCACGCCGCTGCAACTCGCCCATGCCACCGCCATCGTGGCTGCCCGGGGGCGCAGCTTCCAGCCGCGACTGGTCACCGGCATCCGCGATGCCACCACCGGGCGCTGGCAAGCGCTGCAGCCCGAGGAAGGGGAGCGGGTCCGCCTGAAGGACGAGGCGAATTGGAACGTGATCACCGAGGGCATGCTGCGCGTCACCGACAGCCCGCGCGGCACGGCCTTCGGGGCGCTGCGCGGCACACCGTACGCAGTGGCAGGAAAGACCGGCACGGCGCAGGTGTTCAGCCTCGGCCAGAACGAGCGCTACAACGAGGCGGAAGTGGCCGAGCGCCTGCGCGATCATGCTTTGTTCGTCGCCTTCGCGCCGGCCGATGCGCCGAAACTGGCCATCGCGGTGCTGGTGGAGAACGGCGGACACGGCGCCAGCGTGGCCGCCCCGATTGCCCGCGCCGTGTTCGATGCCCACTTGCTCGGCAAGTTCCCGGCGCCCGCGCCGACGCCTCCCGCCACCCCTCCGGAGCCCTAGGTCATGTACGAGGACTGGCAGCGCTCGCGCGCGCAACGCGCCCTCTCGGTGACCGGCGAATTCCTGCGCCGGCTCAATCTCGACACCTTGCTGCTGTCCGGCATCGGGTTGGTGATGCTGTTCGGGCTGTTCGTGCTCTACAGCGCCTCCGGCGAGAACACTCGCCTGTGGGAAGCGCAGGTGATGCGCTTCCTGCTGGCCATCGCCGGGATGACGGTGATCGCGCAGATTCCTCCCCAGTGGATTCGCCGTGCCTCGCCCATCGTCTACGTACTGGGGGTCATCCTGCTGGTGCTGGTGGCCCTGGTCGGCGACATCAGCCTCGGCGCACAGCGCTGGCTGGACCTTGGCTTCGTGCGCTTCCAGCCCAGTGAACTGATGAAGCTCGCGGTGCCGCTCACCTGCGCCTGGTGGCTCCACGAGCGCCCGGTGCCACCCTCGCCCCGCGATCTCGGCGTGCTGCTGCTGATCATCGGCATCCCCTTCCTGCTGATCGCCGAGCAGCCGGACCTCGGTACCGCCATCCTGGTCGGCAGTGCCGGGCTGTTCGTGGTCTTTCTCGGTGGGCTCTCCTGGCGGGTGATGCTGGTCGGTGCCGGCTTGCTTGCCGCCATCCTCCCGGTGGCCTGGAACTTCCTGCTGCATGACTACCAGCGGCATCGCGTCCTGATGCTGCTCGATCCGATGCAGGATCCGCTCGGCAAGGGCTACCACATCATCCAGTCGCAGATTGCCATCGGCTCCGGCGGCGTGTTCGGCAAGGGCTGGATGAACGGCAGCCAGGCCCAGCTGGAGTTCCTGCCCGAACGTTCGACGGACTTCATCTTCGCCGTGGTCGGCGAGGAACTGGGACTGCTGGGGCAAGGCACCCTGTTGCTGCTCTACGCCTTCGTGATCGGCCGGGCGCTGTTCATGGCGCTGGAGGCGCGGGATACCTTCGGCAGGCTGGCCGCCGGCAGCATCGCCCTCACCTTCGCGGTCTACGTCGTGGTCAACGCCGGCATGGTCAGTGGATTGCTGCCGGTGGTGGGGGTGCCCCTCCCCCTGCTGAGTTACGGCGGCACCAGCGCCGTGACCCTGCTGGCGGGGTTCGGTATCCTGCTCTCCATCCACTCCCGCCGGAAACTCGTCCGCTGATGCATCGCTTCCGCCGCCTCGCCCTCGTCCTGACCCTGCTCGCCGGTACCTTGCCGGGCGCTTCGCTGGCGCTCGACACCACCCGCGAGGATGTCCGCACGTTCAGCGCCGAGATGGTCCGCAAGCATGGTTTCGATGGCGCCTGGGTGGACACCATGCTGCTCGCCGCCACCTCGCAGCCGGCCATCATCGAGGCGATGACCCGGCCAGCCGAGAAGACCCGACCCTGGTTCGAGTATCGCGCACGCTTCATCACCGAGCGGCGCATCCGTGAAGGCGTTGCCTTCTGGCAGGCGAACCGCGGCGAACTCGAGCGCATCGCGGCCGCACGCGGCGTTCCTCCGGAGATCATCGTCGGGATCATCGGCGTCGAAACCTACTACGGCACCATCACCGGCAAGTACCGCGTGCTGGATGCCCTCGCCACACTCGCCTTCGACTATCCGCCGCGCTCGGCTTATTTCCGCGCGGAACTCGAGGAGTTCCTGCTGCTCTCGCGGGAGCACGGCATGGACCCGCTCACCGTCACCGGGTCTTACGCCGGCGCGATGGGCGCGCCCCAGTTCATGCCGCGCAGCGTGCGGGCCTTCGCCCGGGACGGCAACGCGGACCAACGCATCGATCTGTGGAACACCTGGCCGGACGTGTTTGCCAGCGTGGCGAACTTCCTGCGCGACCACGGCTGGAATCCGGGGGAACCGATCGTCGTGCCGGCGACGTTGTTCGACCCTGAAAACGTCGTGCTCGACGGCAGCACCCTCGCCACCCGCGAGACGGTCGACAGCCTGCAGCGGAAGGGCGTCGAGTTCGCCGCCTTGCTGCCCGAAAATGCCCCGACCATGTTCGCCGCAGTACGGGGCGAACTGGGTCCGGCTTACTTCGTCGGCTATCGCAATCTCTGGGTCATCACGCGCTACAACCGCAGCATCCTCTACGCGCTGACCGTGACCGACCTGGCGTCGGCCGTCCGCGAGGCGCTGGCCGTGGCGGATGCGACGCCCCCTGCCCCGCAGCCATGACGCTCCGCCGACTTCCCGCGCTTGCCATCCTGCTGGCGATTGCCGGCTGCGCGACGCCCACCCAACGTCCGTCTCCGCCCGTACCTGCCGGCGACGCCCTGCCGACCCCGCGACCACCCCACCGGGCACACGCTACACCTGCAGCGACGCCGGCAGAACCCCCGGGGAGATTGGCGACGCCTCCTACTCCTGCGGGCACGCCAGCCGCGCCTGCCGACGTCGCGCCCACCCCGCCGACCGCGGCGCCATCGGACACGGCCCCGCCGCCCCCGCCGCCGACGTCGGTGCTGGAGGCCATGGCGGATGCCCGACCGAAGGCCGAACCACGCACACGTCGCGGCAACCCGCCCGTCTACACGGTCCTGGGACAAACCTACCGGCTGCTACCCACCGCCGCCGGTTATCGCGAGCGCGGCGTCGCCAGCTGGTACGGGCCGGATTTCCATGCGAAGCAGACCTCCAACGGCGAACCGTACGACATGTACGCGATGAGCGCCGCCCATCGCACCCTGCCCATCCCGGTCCATGTCCGGGTGACCAACCTCGCCAACGGACGCTCGGTGGTGGTCCGGATCAACGACCGCGGTCCGTTCAAGCACAACCGCATCATCGACCTCTCCTACACGGCGGCGATGAAGCTCGGCATGCTGCAGAAGGGGACGGCCCTGGTCGAGGTGGAGGCAGTCCTGGCACCGGGTGACGACGGTCGCCTGCCCGTGCTGTCGCCGGAATTCCAGTATCAGGCACCCCCGGTCCCGCGGGTCCCCCGCCTGCCGTCACTCGACGGCGGCGGCATCCTCTACGCGCAGGTGGGTGCCTACGGCGTGGAGGACAACGCACGCGCCATGGAGCGCCGTCTCCGCGAGGGCGGCATCGACAACGTGGTGATCGTGAGGGTGAAAGCCGCCGGTCGCCCCCTGTGGCGTGTCCGCGTCGGTCCCATCACCAGCGTCGAGCAGTACGATGTGGTGGTCGCGCAACTGGAGCGCATCAGCATTCGCGAGGTCAGCCTTGCCAATGCCGAGCCCGCAACCAGCGACGAGCCGGCGGTGGCGGACTAGTCATGCGCCTCGCCTGGGCCCAGCCCAGCGCGGCGATGCCCTCGACCTGGGCCGCGAACTCCTTCGCGCGGGCACTCGCCGCCGTGCCGCGGATGGCGCGACCGCGGATGCCATGGCAGATGGCTGCCAGCCGGAAAAAATTGAAGGCCAGATAGAAGTCGAGTTGCGGAATGCCGTCGCGACCCGTGCGCCGGCAGTAGGCAGCCACGTACGCTTCCTCGGTGGGAATCCCGAGCGCGTCGAGATCGCAACCCCCGAGGCCTGGCAGGGCACCGGCCGGCATGCGCCAGGTCATCAGGTGGTAGCCGAAGTCCGCGAGCGGATGCCCCAGCGTGGACAGTTCCCAGTCGAGGACGGCCAGGACGCGCGGTTCGGTCGGATGGAACACCATGTTGTCCGCACGGAAGTCGCCGTGGACGACCGCCGTCTCGTCGCCGGGGGGCACGTTTGCCTGCAACCAATCGAGCAGGCGGTCCATGTCGACCACTCGCCCGGCGGCCGTGTCCTCGCGGTACTGGCCGCCCCAACGGGCCAGCTGGCGCGCGAAATAGTTGCCAGCACGTCCGTAATCGCCGAGACCGAGTGCCGTCGGCTCGAGGGAATGCAGGCGGGCGAGCGTCGCGTTCATCGCATCGCAGACCGCGGCCCGGTGTTCCCGTGGTACCTCCGGAAGGCGTGCATCCCAGAAGATGCGCCCGGCCACGTGTTCCATCACGTAGAACGCCGTGCCGATCACGCTCGTGTCTTCGCACAGGGCAACGGCACGGGGTACCGGGAAGGACTCGGCCCCGAGCGCGGCAATGACGCGGAACTCCCGCTCCACCGCATGCGCTCCGGGCAGCAGGAGTCCCGGTGGCTTCTTGCGCAGCACGTAGTGCCGGCCATCCACGGTGAGCAGGTAGGTGGGGTTGGATTGTCCGCCACGGAACTGGCGGAGCATCAGTTCCCTCGCCCCGGCGAACTCCGGCACCTCGCGGCACAGCCAGTCACGCAGCGCCGGCGTATCGAGCTCGAAACCGGTACGCACTGGGGTGGTGGATTCATCGACGGACAAACCGCAGCTCCTCAGAGAGAACTGACCGAATGACCGCCGTCCACGGACAGGACGCTGCCGGTCATGAAACGTGAGGCATCGCTGGCCAGCAGCAGGAGGGCGCCGTCCAGGTCGCTCGGCTGGCCGAGCCGGCGCTGGGGAATGCGGCGCACCAGGGCGTCGCCGGCCGGCGTGGCGAAGAAATCGCGATTGATGTCGGAGAGGAAGTAGCCCGGCGCGATGGCGTTGACACGGATGTCGTGACGCGCCCACTCCAGCGCCAACTGGCGCGTCAACTGGATCAGTCCCGCCTTCGACACCGCATACGGCGTGACGGTGGCCGCCTGGCGCAGACCGAGCACGGAAGCGATGTTGATGATCGAGCCCCCTCGCCCGACCGCCATGAGGCGACGTGCCACCTCCGACGCCACGAGAAAGGCGCCGCGGAGGTTGGTATCCATCACCGTGTCCCAGTTCTCGAGCGTCTGGTCCAGGGCCAACGCCGGCCGACTGGCACCCGCATTGTTGACAAGGATGTCGGGCGCGGAAAAGCCGCTCGGCAGTTCCGCGAAAGCGGCGCGGATTCCCTCCGGAGTCGCGACATCGAGCACCACCGACACCACCTCGGCCCCGGCGGCGCGGAGCTCACCGGCGAGCGTCCCGAGGAGTTCCTGGCGACGCGCCGCGAGAATCACGCGCGCGCCCGAAGCGGCGAGCACCCGGGCGAAGTGGCTGCCGAAGGTGCCGGTGGCGCCGGTGACCAGCGCGCAACGCCCGGCAAGATCGGCCCGGAATGTGCGCGCGTCGGTCATGTGATTCGGCTTCCGTCGCGGTCAGGGCGTGGCGTCGAAGCCCGGAACGAGGGTGGGTGTCGAGGTGCCGGTCGCCGCCAGCGAGGCAATGCCGAGTTGCTTGGCGGCGTTGTCACCCCAGGAATACAGCTGGCCGTCCGCCCGCAAGGCCAGCGAGTGCGCCTTGCCGCCCGCCGTGACAGCCACGGCAGTGGTGACGACGCTCGCTGCCGTGTACTGGTTGCGCGCAGTGGTCGTGGCATCGCCGACCTCGCCGCTGGCATTGGCGCCGGCACCGACCACGGTGCCATCCGCTTTCGCCAGCAGCGCATGGGCGTCCGCCGCACTCGCACCCACCACATCCAGCGCCAGACCGGCCGGCGTCGGCAGATCACTGGTGAAGGCGGCGCCGCGCCCGAGTTGGCCCGCGCTGTTCTCGCCCCAGCCATAGACCCCGCGGCGCGACGTGAGCGCCAGGGACACGTCACCACCTGCCGCGATGGCCGCGATGTTCCGCAGCCCGGTGTCCACGGGCGTACGTCGGCCGACGACCGTGCCGTCACCCACCTGGCCGGCGGCATTGGCGCCCCAGGCCCAGACACTGCCATCGACGCGCAGCGCCAGCGAATGCGCATTGCCGGCCGCGACCCGCACGACGCCCGTGAGACCGACCACGGCGACCGGCGACACCGATTGGGTCCGCCCACCGACGCCCAGCTGGCCGCTGTCGTCGAGACCCC
>JBJTPC010000343.1:0-9549 GCA_046074905.1 Gammaproteobacteria bacterium | reverse complement strand
CGTTGGCCGCCGCCGCCGCCCAGGACACACCGCCGCCGGTCCAGCAGGAAATGCCGTTCGCGATCGTCGATGGCGAGCCGATGAGCGAGCCGCCCCGCGACCTCTACATCCCGCCGCAGGCGCTGAAGGTGTTCCTCGAGGCCTTCGAGGGACCCCTCGATCTCCTGCTGTACCTGATCCGCCGACAGAACCTCGACATCCTCGACATTCCCATCGCCGAGATCACCCGGCAGTACATGGAATACATCGAGCTGATGCAGGGCATGGAACTCGAGTTGGCAGGCGAGTACATGCTGATGGCCGCGATGCTGGCCGAGATCAAGTCGCGCATGCTGTTGCCCCGGCCAGCGGCGGAAACGAGCGAGGAGGAGGATCCCCGCGCCGAGTTGGTCCGCCGGCTGCAGGAGTACGAGCGCTTCAAGCGCGCCGCGGAGGACATCGATGGCCTTCCGCGGCTTGATCGTGATGTCTTCCTGGCGGGTGCGGAACTGGTCGAGCGGCGAGTCGTCCAGATCCTGCCGACCGTGACGCTGCAGGAGATGCTGCTGGCGTTCAAGGATGTCATCCAGCGGGCGGCGATGTTCGCCAGCCATCATGTGGCCCGCGAGCGTCTCTCGGTGCGCCAGCGCATGAGTGACATCCTGCAACGGCTGCAGCCGGAGACCTTCACCGACTTCGTGCGCCTGTTCGACGTCTCCGAAGGACGGATGGGCGTGACCGTCACCTTCGTCGCCATCCTCGAGTTGCTGCGCGAGGGACTGGTGGAGTTCGTTCAGGCCGAAGCCTACGGCCCGATCCATGTCCGTCCGGCCACCGCGCCGCGTGACTGGGCCGAGGCGGTCACGCCGGTCGCCGACGGCAGTGCAGCGGGCAATGCCGTACTGGCGCTGGAACCGGTGTACGCCGAGCCGGAGGCAGACCCGACCGCGTCGCCAGAGAACAACGATTCCCGAGGTGGAGCATGAGCGAGCAAGAACTGGTCGGCGGGGAGATGACGCAGGGGTCGGTGGTCGAGGCCGAGGAGGCGGCGTCCAATCTGGCGGGTGACCGCGAGTTGCGGAACCTCTGCGAGGCGGCGCTGCTGGCGGCGGGTCGACCGTTGACGGTCGAGCAGTTGGGGGAGCTGTTTGACGAGGCGGAGCGTCCGGGACACGCGCAGTTGCGGATGGTGCTGGAATCCCTTGCGGAGGACTATGCCGGGCGGGCGATCGAATTGCGCGAGGTGGCTTCCGGGTTCCGCATTCAGGTGCGGCCGCAGGCGGCGGGAGTTGTGTCACGGTTGTGGCAGGAGCGCCCTGCGCGTTATTCGCGGGCCCTGCTCGAGACCTTGGCGCTCATCGCTTATCGCCAGCCCATCACCCGCGGCGAGATCGAGGACATCCGCGGCGTTGCCGTCAATCCCAACATCATCCGGACTCTCCAGGAGCGTGGGTGGATCCGGACAGTCGGTTATCGCGAGGTGCCCGGTCGACCGGAGTTGCTGGGCACCACCCGCGAGTTCCTCGATTACTTCGGCCTGAAGAGTCTCGATAACCTGCCGACCCTCGCGCAGTTGCGGGACCTCGAGAATCTCGGCGTTCAACTCGAGTTCCCGGAAACCCAACCGATGGCGGACGCCACCGCAGCCGGGGACCCGGAAACCGCAGCGGTCACCGACGCGGGGGCCGGCGAAGCACCGGTGGAGCCTCCTGCAGAACCGGTCGCGCCTGCCGATGGGGCCGCGCCGGGGCACGAGTCGGGACTTGAGTCGGCGTCGACAGCCGAGGCGGCTCCGGGTGCGACCCCTTGAGAATCCAGAAGGTGCTCTCGGCAGCTGGCGTGGCCTCCCGCCGCCAGGTCGAGGCCTGGCTCGTGCAGGGACGCCTGACCGTGAACGGTCACCCGGCCAAGCCCGGTCAACCGCTCGGTCCGCGGGATGTGGTCGCCCTGGACGGGCGCCGACTGCGACTGGCGGCCACGGCGCCCACCACCACGCGGGTGCTTGCCTATCACCGGTCGCCGGGTGAGCCGGCCCGTGCGGCGGACGCACCCGAAGGAACCACGCCCGCCGAGGATCGCTTGCCGAAGGTGAAGGGAGGGCGCTGGTTGCCACTTGGTGCCATGGCGCCGTCCGACGGTGGGCTCGAGCTGTTCACGACCGACGGCGCCTTGCGCGCCGCAGTCTCGCGGCACGCAGGCCATCACGAGACCCACTTTTCGGTGCGGGTGCGCCGGCTGCCCGACGAAGCGGAACTGGCGAGGTTGGTGCCCACGGCTGCGGCGGGCAATCCGCCGTTCGAGGTGCTCGAACTGGCGGCGGAGCCGGGCGAGGGGGCGAACGCCTGGTTGCAGATCGTGACGCGCGGCGCCCGGGCCCGGGACCTGCGAGCGGCCTTGGGCGCCATCGGCATCGAGGTCGGACGTCTGCTGCGAACCCGGTTCCTCGGGTACGCCATGCCGCGCAATCTGGCGCGCGGGCGCTACGTCGAGTTGGATGAGGAGGCGGTGGCGGCGCTGTGTGCGTTGGTCGACTATGCCGGTCTGACGGCGGCCTGGCAGTCGAAGGAACCCCCGGACACGCCCCGCCCTGCAGGGCCGAGAAGGAAGAGGTAGGGCGCCACCACCGCCTCCGGTCGCGGCAAGGTCTCGCGATCTTCACCGGGGAATGCCTGGGCCCGCATGGCCGTCCGCAGGCGTCCCGGATTCAGGCAATTGGCGCGAACGCGTCCCTCGGTGGAGAGTTCGTCCGCCAGCACCTGCGCCAGCCCTTCCACGCCGAATTTCGACACCGCATACCCACCCCAGTAAGCGCGCCCCTGACGGCCGACGCTGCTGGTGGTGAAGACGATGCTGGCATCCTCGCTGGCGCGCAGCAGCGGCAGGCAAACGTGGGTCAGCGCGAAGGCAGCGGTCAGGTTCACGTGCAAGACGCGACCGAAAGTCGCCACATCGTAGAGCTCGACCGGGGCCAAGGTGCCGAGGATGGCGGCATTGTGGAGCAGACCGTCGAGGCGTCCGTACTCCGCGCGCAGGGATTCCACGAGGGCATCGTAATCGGCCGCGAGCGCGGTCTCGAGATTCAAGTGGGCGATGGCCGGCATCGGACCGCCCATCGCCACGATTTCATCGTGCACTTTCTCGAGTTTGCGCAAGGTCTTGCCGAGCAGCACGACCTGGGCACCATGGCTCGCCAACGCCGTGGCCACGGCCTTGCCGAGACCGTCACCCGCCCCGGTCACGAGGATGACGCGCCCACGTAGGGCATCGGGAGGCGCCTGGTAATCGCGCAGGGTTTGGCTGTCCATGGATTCCATCGTTGCGGTCATCGAGGGCGGCAGTCTAGCCGGATGCGGAGCGCCGTGCTGCCCGCCACGCGACCCACAGCGAGCGCCATGGCGTCGGTTCCAGGGGCACTCGGAGGGGCACCGCAGCCCGGGCGAGGCGTTGCAACCGGCGCTCCGCGAGGCCAAGCCTGACCATCGAGGGAATCGCCGCCGCGCGAACCGGCCCGCGGGGCAACTCGCCCCACAGGGCGTGTACGCGCCGTGCCTCCTCGAGCGCGATCCGCCTTTCGGCAGCCAGCACCCCGGCAAGCCCGGGCGAGTGCTGCTCTTGCGCGAACGCTGCCGGCAGTTGCTCCAACGGGAGTCCCGCCGTTTCCAGGGCATCGAGGGGTAGCCCCAGTCGGCCCTGCGCTGCATGGAAGGCGGGAGCCTCGGTCGCTGCCAGTCGACCGAGCACCCTTCCCAGCGTTCGCGCGAAGGCCATTGCCGGACCGTCGGCCGCGAGGCGGGAGCCCGCGAGCAGCTGCAGGGCGGTGGCCTGGACAACCCCTTCGCGCCGCCAGTCCCAGCGCTCGGCGGCAGCGGAATCGTCTGGAACGACACCGGCAAGCTCGAACTGGACGCCTTCGAGCCGCTCCGGCAGCCAGTTCCAGAGTCCGGCTTCCGGGGCGGCCGCACGCAGGCGCTGGGTCAATGGATGACGAGGCGAGCCTGCGGCGAGGCGGTCGAGTTCCTCGCGCCACCACTGCCATTTGTGGTGCGCAACCTCATGCGCTTGTGTCGTGCCGAGGCGCACGAGTTCGTCCATGGCCTGCGCCCACTCGTGCAGCGCACGGAGCCCGTCCACGCGGTCATGGCCGGAAAACAGGCACGCAAGCGCGGGGTCATCCAGGGGTGCGGAGGTCGACATTGGAAATGCGTCGCCGTCAGGCCGATGGGCCCGATGACGAGCACGGCCCGAGGCCCAGCCAGTCCAGCAGCTGGGTGAGGTTGCTGACCACACCATCGGCTCCCCACGCGAGCGGATCGTCGCGTTCGCCGAGGTAGCCGAACAGGGCCACCAGCGGCGTCATGCCGGCGGCACGCGCCGCCTGGATGTCGCGCTCCGCATCTCCCAGATACACGCAGGCGGCGGGCGCCAGACCGGCAAGGGTTGCGGCGTGCAGCAGCGGTGCGGGATGGGGCTTTTTCTGGGGCAGGGTGTCACCGGACACCACGCAGGCGGCGCGGGAAGCGAGCCCCAGGGCCGATACGAGGGGAATGGTCAGGAACGCCGGTTTGTTGGTGACGATGCCCCACTTCAGACCCGCGGCCTCGAGAGCCAGAAGAAGTTCCTCGCCGCCCGGGAAAAGCCGCGTTTCCCGGGCGACACGTCCGGCATACACGTCGAGGAAACGTTGCCGCAAGCGGTCGAAATCCGGGCCCTGCTCGAGGCCGAAACCGAGTTTCACCAGCGCGCCGGAGCCGTGCGAAGCGTGGGGACGAATGGCCTCCGCCGGCAGGATGGGGCGTCCTTCCTCCACGAGCAGGTCGTTCAGCGCGCCACCGAGGTCGAGCGCCGTATCGAGCAGGGTTCCGTCGAGGTCGAACAGGACCCCTTGCCAGGGAGAGCCCATGAGTGGTTCAGCCCGGGCGGCGGAAGTGCGCGAGGTAGTTCACCGCGACATTCCGGCCGAGTTGGAAGGTGCGGGTGAGCGGGTCCAACTCGAGTCCAGTCACGTCCTCGAGTTCCAGGCCGGCGGCTCGCGCCATGGTTGCCAACTCCGCCGGACGGAGGAAGCGGGCGAACTCGTGGGTGCCGCGCGGCAGCACGCGCAAAAGGTACTCCGCACCGACGATCGCCACCGCGAACGCTTGCGGGGTCCGGTTCAGGGTCGAGAGGAATACGCTGCCGCCGGGTCGGGTGAGCGTGGACAAGGCACGGACCACCGACGCGGGATCCGGCACGTGCTCCAGCATCTCCATGCAGCAGACCACGTCGTAACGGCCAGCCTCTGCCTCGGCCAGTTCCTCGGCACTGGTTTCCAGGTAGCGAATCCGCAGGTTCGACTCCAGCGCGTGAAGGCGGGCCACCTGCAAGGCTGGCGCTGCGAGGTCCAACCCGGTGGTCTCGGCGCCCGACAGGGCGAGCGCCTCGGTAAGCAGGCCCCCGCCGCAACCGACGTCCAGCGCGCGCAGACCCCGCAAGGGTGCCCGTGCGGCGACATAGCCCAGTCGTACCGGGTTGAGGCGATGCAGGGGTGCAGACTCGCCAGCCGGGTCCCACCAGCGGTCGGCGAGGGCAGCGAATTTGGCGATTTCCCCGGCATCCGCATTGCGGCTGGACGGGGGCGCGGGAGAGGTATCCGGGGCTCGGTCTGACATGCCTTCCATGGTATCATTACCGCTTGATTTTTCAGGTCTTCATCAGGCCTTCGGAGCCCCCGAACCCATGGCTGACATCGCGCGCGAAATCCTCCACATCAACCTCGAGGACGAGATGCGCCAGTCGTATCTCGACTACGCGATGTCGGTCATCGTGGGGCGAGCCCTGCCGGATGTCCGGGATGGCCTGAAACCGGTCCATCGCCGAGTGCTCTATGCCATGCACGAACTCGGCAACGACTGGAACAAGGCCTACAAGAAGTCGGCGCGCATCGTCGGCGACGTCATCGGCAAGTACCACCCCCACGGCGATTCGGCGGTCTACGACACCATGGTGCGCATGGCGCAGCCGTTCAGCCTGCGCTACCTGCTCGTCGATGGACAGGGCAACTTCGGTTCGGTGGATGGTGATGCGGCGGCCGCGATGCGTTACACGGAGGTGCGTCTCACCCGCATCGCCCACGAATTGCTGGCGGACATCGACAAGGAGACGGTGGACTTCGTCCCGAACTACGACGAATCCGAGGTCGAGCCATCCGTCCTGCCGACGCGCATCCCCAATCTGCTGGTCAATGGCTCGGCCGGCATCGCGGTCGGCATGGCCACCAACATCCCCCCCCACAACCTGCGCGAAGTGGTGGATGCCTGCGTCCTGCTGATCGACCAGCCGGACGTCTCGCTGGCGCAGTTGATGGAGATCGTCAAGGGACCGGACTTCCCGACCGGGGGAATCATCAACGGCGTGGCCGATCTGGGCAACGCCTATCGCAACGGGCGCGGTCGCGTGCGGGTCCGCGCCCGGACCCACTTCGAGGACCTCGAGCGCGGCCGGCAGGCGATCATCGTCACCGAGCTACCTTATCAGGTGAACAAGGCGCGGCTACTGGAACGCGTGGCCGAGCTGTACAAGGAGAAGGAGGTCGAAGGCATCAGCGAGATCCGCGACGAGTCCGACAAGGACGGGATGCGCGTGGTCATCGAGCTGAAGCGTGATGTCGCTGCCGATGTCGTTCTCAACAACCTCTTCAAGTTGACGCCACTCGAGACGGTTTTCGGCATCAACATGGTCGCGCTGCTCGATGGTCAGCCGCGCCTCCTCGGCTTGCGCGAGCTGATCGAGGCCTTCCTGCGGCACCGTCGCGAGGTCGTCACCCGCCGGACCGTGTTCGAGCTGCGCAAGGCGCGTGACCGCGCCCACCTCCTCGAGGGGCAGGCGGTGGCGCTGGCCAACATCGACGAGGTGATTGCGGTGATCAAGGCCGCGCCCACGCCCGCAGAGGCAAAAGTGGCGCTCATGGAGCGCCTCTGGACCAGCGGAGCGGTACCGGAGATGCTGGCACGGGCCGGTGCCGTCTCGACGCGTCCGGAAGGGCTCTCGACCGTCTTCGGCCTGGTCGAGGGCGGCTATCGGCTATCGGATGCGCAGGCGTCCGCGATTCTCGAACTGCGCCTCAATCGCCTGACCGGTCTCGAGCGCGAGAAGATCGTCGCCGAATACGCCGAATTGCTCGAGCGCATCGCGGATCTCGTGGACATCCTTTCCCGACCGGAGCGTCTGCTGCAGGTCATCCGCGAGGAACTGCTGCTGGTCCGCGAGCAGTACGGCGATGAGCGCCGGACGGAGATCAACGCGGACTTCCTCGACCTCGAGGATCTCGACCTCATCAAGGACGAGCCGGTGGTGGTCACCATGTCGCGCTCCGGCTGGACCAAGGCGGTGTCGCTCGAGGAGTACCGGGTGCTCGGGCGGGGTGCGCAGGGCAACGACGCGGGCGGCAGCAAGGAGGACGACAGTGTCGCCAAGCTGTTCGTCGCGCAGACGCATGACACCCTGCTGTGCTTCTCCGACCTCGGCAAGGTCTACCCGCTGCGGGTCTACCGGCTGCCGCGGACCTCGCGCGCGGCCCGCGGGCGACCCATCAACAACCTGCTGCCGCTGGAGAACGGCGAGAGCATCACCGCACTCCTGCCGGTCCGCGAGTTCGACCGCGAGGGCAGTTGCGTGTTCATGGCCACGGCGCAGGGTACGGTCAAGAAGACGGCGCTGTCCGCCTTCGCCAATGTTCGCAGCACCGGTATCCGCGCCGTCACGCTCGATGACGGAGACCGTCTGGTCGGGGTCGACCTCACGCAGGGTGACGATGAGGTCATGCTGTTGTCCAGCGGTGGCAAGGCCATCCGGTTCCACGAAGGAGACGTCCGCGACATGGGTCGCGCCGCTGCGGGTGTGCGCGGCATCCTGCTCGGCGAGGGCCATGAGGTCATCGCCCTGATCGTGGTGCGGGACGGCATGATTCTCACCCTGTCGGAAAACGGCTATGGCAAGCGTACCGACATCGGCGAGTTCCCCACCAAGGGTCGGGGTGGGCAGGGCGTCATCGCCCTGCAGTTGTCCGAGCGCAACGGCAAGATGGTCGCGGCGGTGCAGGTCGGCGAGCGCGACCAGCTCGTCATCGTCAGCCGCGAAGGCAAGCTCCTGCGGACGCGCGTCGGTTCCATCTCGGTGGTCGGTCGCAACACCCAGGGCGTCAAGGTCATGCGGCTGCGTGATGATGATCGCGTTCTCGAGGTGGCCCGCGTCGCGTATGTCGAGGGCATGGACCAGGACGAACCGCAGGCGGACGCAGATACGCTTCCCGAGCCGGGTACCGATCTCCCACTGCCGGAGGAGGGCGCCGCAGACGCTGCTGACGTGGGCGCCGCCGACCCCGAGTAATCCGCCGGGACTGTCTCCATAACCATTCGTGCGGTGCACGAATGCGACCTCTTCAGTAAAATACGCGTCGCCGCGGGCCGAACTGCCCGCGGCTTTTTCGTTGTCGGAGAGTCCCTCGATGCGTGTCTACAACTTCGCGGCCGGACCGGCCACCTTGCCCCTGCCGGTCCTCGAGCAGGCCCAACGCGAGTTGCTCGACTGGCGCGCCGGCGGCATGTCCGTCATGGAAATCAGCCACCGCAGCAAGGCGTTCGTGGCGCTTGCCACGGAGGCCGAGCAGGACCTGCGCGAACTGATGGGGATCCCCGGAAATTACAAGGTCTTGTTCCTGCAGGGAGGCGCGAGTGGCATGTTCTCGGCCATCCCGCAGAACCTCACCGCCGAGGGCGACAGCGTCGACTATGCCAACACGGGTGCCTGGTCCAAAAAGGCAATCGGCGAGGCGGGCAAGTACTGCCGGGTGAATGTCGTGGCCGACGGCAAGGACAGTCACTATTTCGCCATCCCCCCCCGTGATGCCTGGACCGCGACGGCGGGTGCCCGTTACCTGCATTACACGCCCAACGAAACCATCGCCGGTCTGGAGTTTCCCGATGTTCCGGTGCGGCGGGACGGGGTGCCGCTGGTGGCGGATTTCAGTTCCACCATCCTGTCCCGGCCCGTGGATGTCTCGCGCTTCGGGCTCATCTACGCCGGGGCCCAGAAGAACATCGGCCCCTCGGGTCTGGTGATCGTCATCGTCCGCGAGGATCTCCTCGGCAAGGCAAGAACCGGCACGCCCTCGGTATGGGATTTCGCCCAGATGGCGGCCGATGGCTCGATGAGCAACACGCCACCGACCTTTGCGTGGTACGTGGCCGGACTGGTGTTCAAGTGGTTGAAGGCGGAGGGCGGTCTCGAATCCATTGCCGCCCGCAACCGTGCCAAGGCCGGATTGCTCTACGACTACATCGACGGGTCCGGTTTCTATGCCAATCCCATCGAGAGAGCATCGCGCTCGTGGATGAACGTACCGTTCACGCTGCCCCGGCCGGAGTTGGAAAAGCCCTTCGCGGCCGATGTTGCGTACGGCGCGGGGCGCGTGTTTTCCCGCGAGGCAAAAGGCGGCCAGTTCGCCGGCGGCCTCGCCGATGTTCCACTCGACCGGGTGCAGGCGATAGCAGCCGTTGGTGAGGTGCGTGGTGCCGATGTTCTTGCAGGCGGCGA
>JBJTPC010000342.1:0-2224 GCA_046074905.1 Gammaproteobacteria bacterium | reverse complement strand
GCCTCTTCGGCGCCGAGCAGCAGGGTGATGACATTGATGTCCTCGTGGGCACCGGCGCGGACGCCCACCGCGCCTGCCGGGACCGGCGGATAGTGCAGCACGCGCAGGACGCTGTTGCCCAGCTGGACCTTGTCGGCGAAGTAGTCCGGCGACAGGTCGAGGAAGGTGGCGATTGCCCGCAGCAGACGGGCACCCAGCGCATCGAAAGCCTCGTACAGCCCGTAGGTGAATTCACGAAAGTCCGTCACTTCCGCCACCCACACGTTATCCGGCATGAATCGGCGGTAAGGGTGCCCCTGCGGCAGTTCGCGCCCGACGTGCCAGAACTCCTTGAGGTCGCGCAACGTGGCGCCCTTCGCGGTCTCGATACCGAACGGCGTGAAACCGCGCGCACCTCCCTGGCCGGCGAGATGGTAGCGGCGCTTCACGTCCTCCGGCATCGCGAAGAAGGTCTTGAACCTCGCCAGCGTGCCCTCGACCAATGCGGCGGGCAGACCATGGTTGGCGATGACGGCAAATCCGTAGCGAGCATAGGAATCGCCCATGTCCCGTGCGAAACCATGGAAGTCGGACTCGTAGCGGGTGAGGTCGATCGGGGGAATGACGGCAGTGGTGTCCATCAGGCGGGCGGTCCGTGGTTGATTTCGACGGTGGCATGGACCAGCGCCGGATAATGAGCCAAGTGACTGCGGACTGCCAGCGACGTTAGCGTGACGTCTGCGGTGGCCAGTCGCAGGATGCAAGCAAAGTGGTGCCGACCGACCCGCCAGACATGCAGGTCGGTCACTGCGATGGCGTCGGCTCCCGGAAGGCGGGCGACCAGGGCGCGGATCTCATGGGCCATTTGGTGGTCCATCTCCCGATCCAGCAGGATGCGGGCACCCTCGCGCAGCAGGCCGACTGCCCAGCGCGTCACCAGGGCCGCACCGACCAGGGCCATCACCGGATCCAGCCAGCGCCAGCCGAGCCACCAGCCGCCGACCAAGGCGCCGATGGCCAGGACCGAGGTGGCGGCATCGGCCACCACATGGATGCGTGCGGCATGGAGGTTCAGGTCGCCATCCGGGGAGTGTGGACGATGCCCATGCCCATGCCCATGCCCATGCCCAGGGCGGTGATCCGCTCCATGGTGGGTTCCGTGCCGATGTCCATGGGCCGCAGGTTGTCCATGGTCCGGGTGGTGTCCGTGGCCATGATGATGTCCGTGGCCATGGTGATGGAAGTGCCCGTGCTCTCGACCGGCTTGCCCGAGAATCCAGGCACAGAGAAGATTCACGAGCAGTCCCGCCACCGCGACGGCCAGCGCTTCGGGATAGTGAATGTCCGTGGGAAACGCGAGGCGCTCGATGCTGGCGACCACCATCCATGCGGCGACCCCGAGGAGGAGAACCGCACTGGTGTAACCCGCCAAAATCTCGATCTTCCAGCTGCCGAAAGCGAACTGCCGGTCGGCAGCCATTCGCCTCGCCGCCGAATAGGCCACCGCACTCAGCCCGATGGCTACCGCATGGGAGCCCATGTGCCAGGCGTCGGCCAGCAAGGCCATGGACTGGAACAGCAGTCCAGCTGACAGTTCCACCAGCATCGCGGCCAGGGAGATCCACATGACCAGCCAGGTGCCGCGTTCCGCGGCGCGGTTGCCATGGTCGAAGTCGTGGCTGTGCGCATGGTCATGAGACATCGTGAAGACCTCGCTGACCTCAGAGCCCCAGCGCAGTGCCCGCCCCGAGCAGCGTGGCAACCCCCAACAGGGCAAACAACGCGGCCGCGAGCCGGTGTACCAGCTTGACGGGGAGGCGTCCCGCCAGACGGTCGCCCAGCAGCACGGCAGGAACGTTCGCGAGCAGCATCCCGAGGGTGGTTCCCATCACCACCTGCAGGAATGCGTCATACCGCGCAGCAAGGGCCACCGTGGCCACCTGGGTCTTGTCACCCATCTCCGCAAGGAAGAAGGCCACCAGCGTGGCGATGAACACGCCATAGCGGGCCGGTCTGGCCACGTCGGCATCGACCTCGTCCGGTACCAGGATCCAAGCGGCCATCGCGATGAAGGACAGACCCAGGATCCAGCGCAGCATCTCGGGCCCCAGCCAGGCGGTAATCAGGGTGCCGAGGGCTCCGGCCAGGCCATGGTTGGCCAGCGTGGCCACGAGGATCCCGAGCGTGATCGGCACTGGCCGGCGGAACTGGGCAGCCAGCAGGACGGCCAGCAGCTGGGTCTTGT
>JBJTPC010000341.1:0-7277 GCA_046074905.1 Gammaproteobacteria bacterium | reverse complement strand
ATGGCGCGACGGAATGCGATGCGGTTGACCAACTGATCGGCCACACCCTGGGCGACGAGCGCTGCATCGAGTTCGGCTTGCTTGATCTCGGTGATGTTCAGCTGCACCTTGTTGTTGCCGGTCATCTTGGTGAGTCCGGCGCGCAACTCGTCGGCCTTCTGACCCTTGCGACCGATCACGATGCCGGGACGCGCGGTGTGCACGTCGATGCGCAGCTTGTCGCGGGTGCGCTCGATCTCGATGCGGCTCTCGTCGCCCAGGGTGTGGCCGATCAGTTGGTCAACCGCATCGCATTCCGTCGCGCCATGAAGCGCGCGGTGCAGAACACGATGCGCAGCGGCGCGCTGGGCATCAAGATCCGCTCGAGTGGCCGCCTGAATGGCGCCGAGATCGCGCGCACGGAGTGGTACCGCGAGGGCCGCATTCCGCTGCACACCTTCCGTGCCGACATCGATTACGGCCTGGCCGAGGCGCGCACCACCTACGGTGTCATCGGCATCAAGGTGTGGATCTTCAAGGGCGAGGTCTTCAAGGATTCCTTTGACGACGCCCAGGGCACTGCCGACGCCGCGCCGTCCGCCGACGCGCAGCCGGCCGCCTGAGGGGAGAGCAAGCCATCATGATGAGCCCGAAGCGTACCAAGTACCGCAAGCAGTTCAAGGGCACGGTGTCCGGCACCGCGCACCGCGGCAGCACCGTGTCGTTCGGCGAGTTCGCGCTGAAGTGCACTGCGCGCGGTCGCATGACCAGTCGCGAGATCGAGGCGGCCCGCCGCGCCATGACGCGTCACGTCAAGCGTGGTGGACAGATCTGGATCCGCGTGTTCCCGGACGTGCCCGTCACCGCCAAGCCGCTCGAAGTCCGCATGGGCTCGGGCAAGGGCAACGTCGAGTACTGGGTGGCCAAGGTGCTGCCCGGCAAGATCCTGTTCGAGATGGAAGGGGTGCCCGAGGCCACCGCTCGCGAGGCGTTCCGCCTGGCGTCGGCGAAGCTGTCGCTGCCCACCATCTTCGTCAAGCGCACCGTGCGCTGAGGGGACCCAGATGGAAGTCAAGGAACTCCGTGAGAAGGACGTGGCCGCGCTGCAGGAGGAACTCCTGAAGCTGCGCCGCGAGCAGTTCAACCTGCGCATGGCGCGTGCCGCCGGCCAGGCCACCAAGCCGGACCAGTTCGGTCGTGTCCGCAAGGACATCGCCCGGCTGAAGACCGTGCTGACCGAGAAGAAGCGCGCCGGGAGTGCTGCCTGATGACCGCCGAGAACACCGCTACCGTCGCCGGCAACCAGCTGACCGGCCGCGTCGTCAGCAACAAGATGGACAAGACCATCGCCGTGGCCATCGATCGCCTGGTGAAGCACCCGACGTACGGCAAGTACGTCCGGCGCACCACCAAGGTGCTCGCCCACGACGAGAACAACGAATGCCGTGAGGGCGACGTCGTCGCCATCGCGGAGTGCCGCCCGCTGTCGCGCCGCAAGAGCTGGCGCCTCGTGCGGGTCGTCAAGCCGGCCGGCTGAACGGGGAGCGAACCATGATCCAGATGCGAACCCTGCTCGCCGCGGCGGACAACAGCGGCGCCCGCAGCCTGATGTGCATCAAGGTGCTCGGCGGCTCCAAGCGCCGTTACGCCTCGGTGGGCGATGTCATCAAGGTGTCCATCAAGGACGCCATTCCCCGCGGCAAGGTCAAGAAGGGCGAAGTCTATGACGCCGTCGTCGTGCGCACCCGCGCCGGCGTGCGCCGCGCCGATGGCTCGCTGATCCGCTTCGATGGCAACGCCGCGGTGCTGCTGTCCAGCAAGCTCGAGCCGATCGGCACCCGTATCTTCGGGCCCGTGACGCGCGAGCTGCGCACCGCGCAGTTCATGAAGATCATCTCTCTGGCGCCCGAAGTGCTCTGAAGGCCCGAGGCAGGAAACGGCAATGAACAAGATCCGCAAGGGCGACAAGGTCGTCGTCACCACCGGCCGGGACAAGGGCCGCCAGGGCACGGTCATCCGTGTGCAGGCGGATGACCGCGTCTTGGTCGAGAACGTCAACATGGTGAAGAAGCACCAGAAGCCGAATCCGCAGGCCAACCAGGCCGGCGGGATCCTCCAGCGCGAGGCGCCGATCGCGGTGTCCAACGTGGCGCTGCTGAACCCGGCGACGGGCAAGGCGGACCGCGTGGGCTTCAAGGTCCTGGCGGACGGCCGGAAGGTCCGCGTCTTCAAGTCCAACGGCGAAGTCGTGGACGCCTGACGGGGAAACTGAAATGAGCCGACTCAAGAAGCATTACACCGAGACGCTGCAGCCCCAGCTTCAGAAGACGCTGGGCCTCAGCAACCCCATGCAGGTGCCGCGGATCGAGAAGATCACGGTCAACATGGGCGTAGGCGACGCGGTCAGCGACAAGAAGCTGCTCGAGAACGCCGTGGCGGATCTCACCAAGCTCACCGGCCAGAAGCCGCAGACGACCAAGGCCCGCAAGGCCATCGCGTCGTTCAAGCTGCGCGAGGGTCTGGCCATCGGCGCGCGCGTCACGCTGCGTGGCGACCGCATGTACGAGTTCCTGGACCGCCTCATCACGATCGCGATGCCCCGCATCCGCGACTTCCGTGGCGTGAGCCCCCGCTCCTTCGATGGCCGTGGCAACTACAACTTCGGCGTCAAGGAACAAATCATCTTCCCGGAGATCCAGTACGACCAGGTCGACCGGATCCGCGGCATGGACATCACGATCACCACGACCGCAACGGACGACAAGTCCGGTCGTGCGCTGCTCGAGGCGTTCAACTTCCCCTTCCGCAAGTGAGGCGCTGAAACATGGCCAAGACCAGCATGCTCGAGCGCGAGAAGAAGCGCGCAGCCCTTGCCAAGAAGCAGGCCGCCAAGCGCGCGAAGCTGAAGGCACTGATTGCCGACCAGAAGGCGGATCCGGAGGCCAAGGCCGCCGCGGTCGTCGCCCTCGCGAAGTTGCCCCGTGACGGCAGCCCCATCCGCGGGCGTAACCGTTGCTCGGTCACCGGTCGTCCCCGCGGCGTGTACCGCAAGTTCGGCCTCGGCCGCACGAAGCTCCGCGAGGCCACCATGCGGGGCGAGATCCCCGGCCTCGGCAAGGCGAGCTGGTAAGGAGCGCTGAAAGATGAGCATGACCGATCCCATCGCCGACTTCCTGACCCGCATCCGCAACGCGCAATCCGCGGGGCATGCGGAGGCCCGTTGCGGCGCCTCGAAGATCAAGACCGCCATTGCCAAGGTGCTGGCGGACGAGGGCTACATCGCCGGCTTTACCGTCGAGGCGCAGGGCGCCAAGTCGGTGCTGACGGTGCAGCTGAAGTATCACCATGGCCGCCCGGTCATCGAGCGCCTGGAGCGTGTATCGCGCCCCGGTCTCCGTGCCTATCGCGGCAAGGACGCGCTCCCCAAGGTCCTTGGTGGCCTCGGTGTCGCCATCGTCTCGACGTCGCAGGGCGTCATGACGGACCGCCAGGCCCGTGCCGGTGGGCACGGCGGCGAAGTCCTCTGCGTCGTCAGCTAATCCAAGCAGGGAACCACAGTCCATGTCCCGCGTAGCCAAGAAGCCCGTCAACCTGCCCCAGGGCGTGACCGTCACGGTCGCGGCCGGCAGCGTGACGGTCAAGGGTGCCAAGGGTACCCTCTCGCTCCCCCTCGCCGAGGGCGTCGTGGTGGAGCAGGCCGACAAGGCCGTCAACATCAAGTACGCCGAGGGTGCCGCCGATGCGCAGCGCGCCCAGGCAGGCAGCACCCGTGCCCATCTCGCCAACATGGTGGAGGGCGTCACGAAGGGTTTCGAGCGCAAGCTCGAGCTCGTCGGCGTGGGCTACCGCGCGGCGGTCCAGGGCAAGTCCCTGAACCTCACGCTCGGCTTCTCCCACCCGGTGGTCTACCCGGTGCCGGAAGGCATCGAGATCGCGACTCCGACCCAGACGGAGATCCTGATCAAGGGCATCGACCGCCAGCAGGTGGGCCAGGTGGCCGCCGAGATTCGCGCGTTCCGCGCCCCGGAGCCCTACAAGGGCAAGGGCGTGCGCTACTCGGGCGAGCGCATCGAGCTCAAGGAAGCGAAGAAGAAGTAGTCGCCATGAAGAAAATCATCGACAAGAAGGGCATCCGGCTCCGCCGTGCGGCGCGCACCCGCGCCAAGATCAAGCAGCTGGAGGTTGCCCGCCTCACCGTGCACCGCACGCCGCGCCACATCTACGCCCAGGTCATCGCGGCCGAGGGTGGCAAGGTCGTGGCCACCGCGTCGACGGTCCAGGCGGACATCGCCAACGGTCTCGAGGGCACGGGCAACGTGGCCGCCGCGGCTGCCGTTGGCAAGGCGATTGCCGAACGTGCCAAGGCCGCCGGGGTGAGCAAGGTCGCTTTCGACCGCTCCGGTTTCCTGTACCACGGGCGCGTCAAGGCGCTGGCCGAGGCCGCCCGCGAGGCGGGTCTCGAGTTCTAAGAGTCTTCAGGCAACGGCCGGCGGGAACAGAACCCCGCCAGGCATGAAGCAAAAGGATCGAACATGGCTAGGGTTGAAAAGGCTGCACCGGCTGACGACATGATCGAGAAGCTGGTTGCCGTGAACCGCACCTCGAAGACGGTCAAGGGCGGTCGGCAGTTCAGCTTCACCGCGCTCACGGTCGTCGGTGACGGCGCCGGCAAGGTGGGTTTCGGCTACGGCAAGGCCCGCGAGGTGCCGACGGCGATCGCCAAGGCGATGCAGGCTGCCCGCAAGAACATGGTCAACGTGCCCCTGCGCGAGGACAGCCTGCATTACGCCGTCAAGGGCCGCCACGGCACGACGCGCGTCTACATGCAGCCGGCCTCGGGCGGTACCGGTGTCATCGCCGGTGGCGGCATGCGCGCCGTGTTCGAGTGCGCGGGCGTGCGCAACGTCCTGGCCAAGAGCTACGGCTCGCGGAATGCCATCAACGTCGTGCGTGCGACTTTCGACGCCTTGAAGCGCGTCCAGTCGCCGAACGAGATCGCGGCCAAGCGCGGCAAGTCCGTCGAGGAGATCCTCGGCTGAGCGCCCCAGGGCGGTCATAGCGAGGAGCAGGAGCAGCGAACATGAGCACCCCCAAGATCAAGGTCACCCTGAAGCGCAGCATCCATGGGCAGCTGGCGAACATCCGCCAGTCGGTCCACGGACTCGGTTTGCGCCGCATCGGGCATAGCCGGGTCGTTATCGACACGCCGGCCAACCGCGGCCTCGTCAAGACGGCCGAGCACTTGCTCGCCGTCGAGCCCGCCTGAGCCAAACACGACACGGGACCAGCACCATGAAACTCAATGACATGTCGCCCGCGCCGGGCAGCAAGAAGGCCAAGCTCCGCGTCGGACGTGGCGCTTCCGCCGGCCAGGGCAAGACCTGCGGCCGCGGCGTGAAGGGCCAGCGCGCGCGCAAGGGCGGCTACCACAAGGTCGGCTTCGAGGGTGGCCAGATGCCCCTTCAGCGCCGCCTGCCGAAGACCGGGTTCCGTTCGGCCATGAAGGCCACCCGCGGCGAGGTCACCCTGACCGAAATCTCCAAGCTCGGCCTGGCCGAGGTCGATCTTCCGGCGCTGATCGCTGCCAGCCTCGTGCCCGACACGGTGGAACGCTGCAAGGTGGTGCTGTCCGGCGCCATCGACCGCGCCGTCGTGCTCAAGGGCATCGTGGCGACCAAGGGCGCCCGTGCCGCCATCGAGGCGGCCGGCGGCCGCGTCGAGTAAATCCCCGGAACGGAACAGGAAGCCAACGTGGCCAACGCCGCCGCAACACTGGGTGATGCCGCCCGCCTTACGGAAGTCCGCCAGCGCGTGATGTTCCTGCTGGGCGGCCTCATCGTGTTCCGCATCGGGAGCTTCATCCCGACGCCGGGTATCGACCCGGTGGCACTGGCGCGTTTCTTCGAGGAGCAGTCCGGCACCATTCTCGGGCTGTTCAACATGTTTTCCGGTGGCGCACTGTCGCGCCTCTCGCTGTTCGCGCTGGGCGTGATGCCCTACATCTCCGCCTCGATCATCATCCAGATGGTGGCGGTCGTGTATCCGCCTTGGCAGGAGTGGCGCAAGGAGGGCGAGGCCGGACGACGCAAGTTGACCGAAATCACCCGCTACTCCACCGTGGCGCTGGCGACCTTCCAGGCATTCGGCGCGGCGTGGGCGTTCCAGAACCAGGGCGTGGTCATCAACCCCGGGTTCCAGTTCCTGTTCGTCGCCACGGTGACGCTGGTGACCGGGACCTTGTTCCTGATGTGGCTCGGTGAGCAGATCACCGAGCGCGGCATCGGCAACGGCATCTCGATGATCATCCTCGCGGGCATCGTTGCCGGCCTGCCGACGGCACTGGGCAGCACCTTCGAGCAGGTCAACAGCGGCGAGATGAACGGCGCCTTCGCGATCCTGCTGCTGGTGATGGTGGCGGCGGTGACATTCTTCGTGGTGTTCGTCGAGCGTGGCCAGCGCCGTATCGCGGTCAACTACGCGAAGCGCATGGTGGGTCGCCGCGTCATGCAGGGCCAATCGACGCACCTGCCGTTCAAGATGAACATGTCGGGCGTCATTCCCCCCATCTTCGCTTCGTCCCTGCTGCTGTTCCCCGCCACGCTGGCGAGCTTTGCCGGGACCGGCGACAGCTGGACGGCGCGCGTGCTGCAGGATGCTTCGGCCGCGCTGGGATATGGTCAGCCGTTGCACATGGTGATCTACTCCGCGCTGATCCTGTTCTTCTGCTTCTTCTACACGGGCCTGGTGTTCAATGCCCGCGAGACCGCGGACAACCTGAAGAAGGCCGGTGCATTCATCCCGGGCATCCGTCCCGGGCAGCAGACGGGCGAGTACATCGACCGCGTGCTCACCCGGTTGACGCTGTGGGGCGCCCTTTACGTGATGGCGGTCTGCCTCCTGCCCGAGCTGCTGATTTCGTTTGGCAATGTCCCGTTCTACTTCGGCGGCACCTCGCTGCTGATCATCGTGGTGGTGGTCATGGACTTCATGGCGCAGCTGCAGGCGCACCTGATGTCGCACCAGTACGAGGGACTCATGAAGAAGGCCAGCCTCCGGGGCAACCCGCGGTCCGGCCCTGGCCGCTGAGCGGCGAAGTTTTCGAGGAGACCTCCCGTGAAAGTCCGTCCATCCGTCAAGAAAATCTGCAAGAACTGCAAGGTGGTCCGCCGCCGCGGCATCGTCTACATCATCTGCTCCGACGCTCGCCACAAGCAGCGGCAGGGCTGATCGCAGCTAAAGCATTGAAGTGTTAGGCATTTTCTAATATACTGCCGCGCTTTTCCCGCGGCATCAGGCAT
>JBJTPC010000340.1:0-4042 GCA_046074905.1 Gammaproteobacteria bacterium | reverse complement strand
GAAGACGCGCCGCGTCCGGTGATGTACCTCAAGCAGGTCGGACAGGGTGAGGTACTTTACTTCACGCTCGGCCACACCCGGGGTCACCACGACATGCGGCCCCTCATGGACCATTATCCGCAGGAAGAGCGCGGCAGCTGGAAAGTGCCCGCGTTCCATCGCCTGATGCGCCGCAGCCTGCGCTGGGCCGCGGGTCTGCCGCTGGAGGCCGCGTGAGCGCCAACCCCCCCGTGATTCCCCCGAACGTCCCGCTCGACCCGGCTGCGCTTGCCGAGGCCTCGCGCACGCCGACCTATCGCAAGGTACCGCGGGTACCGGCGGAGCAGAGTGCGGTCAACGCCAAGGCCCCGGACCCGGGTCTCGAACCCGTGCTGATCCCGAAGGAACGTTATACCTCGCGTGAATTCATGCAGCGCGAATGGGACCACATGTGGACCCGCGTATGGCTGCTCGGCGGCCTCCTCCAGGATCTTCGCGAGCCCGGCGACTACGTCTGCACCAGCATCGGCAAGGAGTCGGTGCTGATCGTCCGGCAGCAGGACGGCGGGGTGCGTGCGTTCTACAACGTCTGCCTGCACCGCGGCAACCGCCTCCGGCCCGAGGGCCGTTCGCACGCCGAGAGCTTCAAGTGCCAGTACCACCACTGGGAGTACGAGATCGACGGGCGCTTCAAGCGCATCCCGGACCTCGATACCTTCCCGCAGGGTGCCCCGCAGTGCCGCGGCCTGAGGGAACTGCCCTGTGCGGCCTGGAACGGCTTCGTGTTCTTCAGCCTCAACCCGGACGTCGAGCCGCTCGAGGAATTCCTGGCCCCCATCGGCGAGCACCTTGAGGCGTACAACATCCACAAGATGGCGCTGGTGAAGGACGTCACGGTCGAGTGGGAATGCAACTGGAAGACGTCGGTCGATGCCTTCAACGAGACGTATCACGTGCAGGGCATCCATCCCCAGCTGATGTGGTACCTGCACGATCTCGACGTGCAGATCGACTGCTACGAGCGGCACAACCGTTACCTCATCCCGTTCGGCACGTTGTCGCCGCGCGTACGCACGCCCAACACCATCCCCGAGCCGATCAAGGTGATCATGAAGGGGGCTGGCATGGACCCGGCCGACTACGACAACCCGATCGGCCAGATCCGTCGCGATGTGCAGAAGTTCAAGCGCAAGCATGGCGCGGCGCAGGGCAAGGACTATTCGCGGCTCAACGACGACCAGTTGACCGACGACTACCACTACACCATCTTCCCGAATGTCCAGCTGAACACCCATGCCGATGACGTGATGCTGTTCCGCCAGCGGCCCCATCCGACCGATCCGGACCGGATGTTCTACGACGTGTGGGTGCTGGAACTGGTGCCCGACGGCGAGGAGTGGCCGGCACGCCCGAAGCACCTGCATTTCAAGCACGGCGACAAGTCGATCGGCCTGGTGCTCGACCAGGATGCCGCCAACCTGCCGGGCGTCCAGGCGGGCATGCACTCGGCCGGCTTCGACGGCCTGTGGATCGGCGCGCAGGAGCTGCGCATCCGCCACTTCCACCACGTGATCGACGACTACCTCGAAGGCCGACAGGGTCGTGGCAATCCGCCATCCGACCGCGGCACCGATTGACCGGACCCGAAGGAGAACGCCTTGGCAACCCCCGCCCCACCGCTGCCGCCGGCACGCCTGCTGCGCGCCTATCGGCAGATGAAGACGATCCGCGAGTTCGAGGAACGCTTGCATATCGAGATCCAGACCGGCGAGATTCCCGGCTTCACGCACCTCTATTCCGGTCAGGAGGCGGTGGCGGTGGGCGTATGCGAGCATCTTGCCGACGCCGACTACATCGTCAGTACCCATCGCGGCCATGGTCATTGCATCGCCAAGGGCTGCGACGTGATCGGCATGATGAAGGAGATCTACGGTCGCCATGACGGACTGTGCAAGGGCAAGGGCGGCTCCATGCACATCGCCGACTTCGACAAGGGCATGCTCGGCGCCAACGGCATCGTCGGCGGCGGCCCGCCCATCGCGGTGGGCGCCGCCATCGCCTGCCGCAACCGCGGCGAAGGACAGGTTTCCGTGGCTTTCGGCGGTGACGGCAGCTCGAACCAGGGCACCGTGTTCGAGGCCATGAACCTGGCGGTCGTGCTCAAGGTACCGGCCCTGTTCATCTTCGAGAACAACGGCTACAGCGAGCACACCGGTGCCGACTACGCGGTCGGCAGCCGCGACATCGCCGGCCGCTGCCGCGGCTTCGGCATGCCGGCGGATACCTGTGACGGCGCCGATTTCTTCGCGGTTTACGAGGCTGCCGGCCGGCTGGTGGCGGCGGCGCGCGCCGGCCATGGTCCCGCCGCGCTGGAGCCGCACATCACGCGGTTCTTCGGTCACTTCGAGGGCGACCCGCAGCTTTACCGCGCGAAGGACGAGGTACGCCGCCAGCGCGAGTCGATGGACTGCTTGCGCAATTTCCGTGCCCGCGTCACCGCGGAAGGCTGGCTGACCGACGCCGACCTCGATGCGGTCGATGCCGAGGTGCTGGCCCTGATCGACCGTGCCGTGCAGGAGGCCAAGGCCTCCGCGCCGCCCGCCGAGGCCGACATCCTCGCCGATGTCTACGCCGAATACTGAGGACGCCTCCATGCCAGTGAAATCCATGCGCGACGCGATCAATGACGCGTTGCATCTCGAGATGGCCCGTGATCCGTCCATCATCGTGCTCGGCGAGGATGTTTCCGGCGGCGCCGGCGGCACCAGTGGCGAGCGCGAGGCCTCCGGCGGCATCTTCGGCGTGACCAAGGGACTCCTCCCGCGCTTCGGCGACCATCGGGTCATCGATACGCCGATCAGCGAGAGCGCAATCATCGGCGCGGCGGGCGGCGCGGCGCTGGCCGGGATGCGTCCCGTGGCCGAACTGATGTTCGCCGACTTCGTCGGCGTCAGCCTCGACCAGATCTTCAACCAGATGGCCAAGTTCCGCTACATGTTCGGCGGCAAGGCCAGTTGCCCGGCGGTGGTCCGGCTGGCGATGGGCGCCGGGATGAACATGGGCGCGCAGCACTCGCAGACCATGTACGCCATGCTCACCTCCGTCCCGGGACTGAAGGTGGTGATTCCATCGAACGCCTACGACGCGAAGGGCCTGATGATCTCCGCGCTGCGCGGCAGCGATCCGGTGATGTTCTTCGAGCACAAGGCACTCTACCCGCGCAAGGGCGAGGTGCCCGACGGCGCCTACACCATTCCCTTCGGCGAGGCGGCACTGGTGCGCGAAGGCGAGCATGCCAAGGTGGTGGCGCTGGCGCGCATGGTGCCGTTCGCGGAAAAGGCGATCGACAACCTCGCGAAGGAAGGCATCACCTGCGACCTGATCGATCCGCGCACCACCTCGCCTCTCGACCTCGACACCATTCTCTAAAGCGTGGAGAACACGGGCCGACTGGTGGTGGTGGACGAGAGCAACCCGCGCTGCAGCCTGGCGCACGACATCGCGGGCATGGTCGTGGCGCAGGGCTTCCACAGCCTCAAGGCGGCACCGCAACTGGTCACCGCCCCCCATACACCGGTGCCCTTCGCACGCGAACTGGAACGTGCCTACGTCCCGAGTCCCGCACGCATCGAGGCCGCCATCCGCGCCGTGATGAAGGATTGAACGGAGAGACACCATGAGCAGGATTCACGCCATCACCATGCCCAAGTGGGGCATCGAAATGCAGGAAGGCACCATCAACGGCTGGCACGCCACGGTGGGACAGGTTCTCGGCAAGACGGAGCCGCTGCTCGACGTCGAGACCGAGAAGATCGTCAACACGGTCGAGACGCCGGTCGCCGGTACGCTGCGCCGGATCGTCGGGCAGGTCGGCGACACCTTGTCGGTCGGTTCCCTGATCGGCCTGATGGCGGATGCCGAGGTCACCGAGGCGGAACTCGACCAATTCATCGCCGGGTTCAAGGGGGCCGATGCCTCGTTCGAGCCCGTGGCGGCAGCCGCTGCGGCGCCTGCCGCACCAGCACCGTCCACCGAGGACGGCGGTGGTGAGGCCCGGGTGAGC
>JBJTPC010000339.1:0-5547 GCA_046074905.1 Gammaproteobacteria bacterium | reverse complement strand
GGTGCTTGCGGGCCTTGCCGCCGGATCCCTGGTGGCCTGTTCGCCTCCGGTCGCACCGGTCACCGCCGGTCCTGCCGATGCCACTGGTGGTACGGCGCCATCACTTCCACCGGTGATGCCGCCTAGCACGGCCTGGGAAGGCTGGCAACGCTTCGCATCGCGGTTCGTGAAAGCGGACGGTCGGGTAGTTGACGTGACCTTTGGCGGCAAGACCACCTCCGAGGGGCAGTCCTATGGCTTGTTCTTCGCTCTCGTCGCCGGTGAACGCGAGCGCTTCGACAGGATCCTGCGCTGGGCGGACGAGCACTTGGCCGGCGGCGCGCTCGGTACCCGCTTGCCGGGCTGGCTTTGGGGGCAGCGCGCCGATGGCTCCTGGGGATTGAAGGATCGCGGTCCGGCCAGTGATGCTGACCTGTGGATGGCCTATACCTTGCTGGAGGCCGCCCGGCTCTGGCAAGAGCCTGCGTACGAGGCCACGGCGCGGGCGCTCCTGGCGCAAATCGTCGAGCGGGAGACCGTGGAGTTGGCAGCCGGACGCGTCCTGCTCCTGCCGGGCCCTTATGGCTTCGCTCTCGGCGACGGACGCTATCGCTTCAATCCCAGCTATTTGCCCGGATTCCTGTTTCGCGCGCTGGGTGATGCCGACCCGGCTGGACCCTGGGCACGCTTGTGGTCCACCTATGAAGGCTTGGCACCGCTCCTGTTTCCCGCCGGCGTGGCGCCGGATCTCTGTGTGGTCACGCGAGGCGGCGAGGTATTGCCGGACGAGGAACGCGGACCGGTTGGCAGCTACGACGCGATCCGCGTCTACCTCTGGGCGGGTCTCACGGGAGACCGCGATGCGGTCCTGCTCTCCGCACTCCGTGGCTTCGTGACGGCCATTGCCCGTTTCGGCTCACCGCCCGAAAAAATCCATACCTTGACCGGCGAAGCACTGCCTGGTCACTACCTGCCCCCGGGGTTCGCCGGCGCCGTATTGCCGTTCCTCGCGACCCTGCGGGAGACGGGGCTGCTCACGGGCGTGGAACGGCGGGTGGCGGAGCATCGACAACAAGCAAGGGAAGGAGCGGTCACCCACTACTACGACGAAGCGCTCATCCTGTTCGGCGCCGGGTGGCTGGAGGGACGCTACCGGCTGGATCAGGGGGGGCGGCTGCAGGTGCCGTGGGCGGGCTGAGCGTACGCAGCCGTGGCCGCAATGGATGCCGGCGCAGTGCCGAAAAGACTTGCGGACATTCAAGCAGATAGCGGCGTGTCAGCCGCCGTGGCTCACGCCACCAGCGGTGGAGCCACTCGAGTCCGAGCACCCGCATCCACCGCGGAGCACGCCGCGCCGCGCCAGTCAGGAAGTCGAGGGAGGCTCCCACGCAGAGTGCCAGACCACGGGCGCGACCGCGGTGCTTGAGGTCGGCCGCGATGCGTTCCTGCTGAGGTGCCCCCACCGCCAGCAGGCAAAAGCGGAAAGGGCTGTGACGTTCGATGAACCCCAGGCATTCCGCCGTTGCGACCGGATCATGGGTGAACCCCATCGGCGGTCGGTGGTGATGGACTTCGCGCAGCCCATGGCGCAGCCGGAGTTGCTCCACCTGGGCGCTTGTGCCACCGACGATCACCAGTCGATCGGCCGGGTTCAGGATTTCCTTGAACAGGGCAGCCGTCAGGTCACTGCCTGGGCAGACTTTCCAGTGCTCGCCACGAGTCCAGCGCAGCCAGTGGGCGATGAAGCGGCTGTCCAGCAGGACGAAGTCCGCTGCGGCATAACTCGCCCGGAACACGGCGTCCTGTTGCAGTCTCACGAGATGGTGGGCGTTGGGGGTCACGGCGAACCCGAAGCGGTGCTTGCCGAAGTCTCGCGCAACGTCGAGGAATTCCCGGGTCGACAAGGCATCGATCACCAGTCCGCGGTTCATCGCGGCGGATTCGCCGGGAACAACGGCCCGCACCACGGGGGCGGATATCTCCCGCAGTCGCTGCAACGTATTACCGGCGGCCGGGTCGGTACCGGCAGTACCGGCCAGCAGCACGGTGTCCAATCCTTCCTCGCGGGCGATGTCGAGCAAGCGTGCAAGATCCGCGGATGTCTCGGTGAATTCCCCGACGACATCGCAGGCCTTGACTGGCGACGCTTGCAGCCGCGCAGCCACCGGTGCAGTGGATTCCGGCGCGCCGACGACCGCGACCCGGGGCAGGAAATGACCCCGCCGAAGGAGAAGATGGAGACCGAGCAGCACCACACCGTGACCGCCCAGCACGGCTACGAGCAGGTTCGCGGACTCCGGACTGCCGACGGAAGTCAGCATGACGCCGGCGGTCACACGCACCGACGACGGCCAGGCCAGGTCGCGCAATTGGCCCTTGCGGAGCCGTGCCGGAAGGCCGCGGTCATGCAGCAGCATCACGGCCAGCGGGAACAGCAGCCATTGGTCCAGGAGCGATACCAGCGCCAACGCCTCGAGGATGGCCAGTGGCCACGGTGAAAGATCCAGCAGGCGTGCGGGCATTCGCCTTTCCGGCGGACCGGTTTCAGTACGCATTGGTTCCCCGAATGACCACGGCCAGCGTTCGTGCCAGGATCTTCATGTCCAGCCACGGCGACCAGTGCTCGATGTAATGCAGATCCAGCGCGATGCGTTCCTCGACATCTTGCGGCGCGACAGTCGCGCCGCGTGATCCATTCACCTGCGCCCAGCCGGTGATCCCCGGCTTGACGCGATGCCGCTCGGCATACCGTGGGGTGATTTCGGGTCCGGTCAGGCCGGCCGTCCGCATGTCGACTGCATGGGGGCGTGGCCCTACCAGGGACATTTCCCCGCGGAGTACGTTGAGCAGTTGTGGCAGTTCATCGATGCTGCTGGCGCGCAGCAGTCTTCCCAGGCGAGTGACCCGGACATCGTTGCGCCGGGTCTGCGCGAAGTCGCCGCCTTCCCGCCACGCCATGGTGCGGAACTTGAAGATGAGGAACTCACGGTTGTCCAACCCGTGACGGCGCTGGCGGAACAGCACCGGTCCCGGTGTCTCGAGACGGATGGCGGCAGCGACGGCGAGGCACAGGGGGAGCGCAGCCAGGGCGAGCAGCAGGCCGAGGCCCTGATCGATGACGAGCTTGACCAGTGCCGGTCCGTTATCAATCGGTCGTGCGGCGACAAGACGCAGATCGAGACCATCGATGCCGGACAGGCCCGGGATGGTATCGAGAGAAGAGGCATCGGTTCGAGTGTCCATGGGCAGCGACTCTCGCGACCCGTTGCCGGGGCGTCCGTCGCTCCGCGCACTGAGTGCGACCGGCAACGGAAGTCGGAGTGGTGGCGCATCCACCATTCCGCGCCATGGACATGCAAGTCAAGCCACGCGCCGATGCCCCGCGGATTCTCGTGTTCGCGACGGCACGGTGGCAACTCGCGGCAAGAATCGCCATCAACTTCCTGGAGCGGGGGTGCATCGTTTCGGTACTGGCGCCCCGCGGGCATCCGGCAGAGTGCATCGAGGGGCTCGCGGCATTCCATCGTTTCCTGCCGCTTGCTCCCCGCGTCACCACCCGGCGCGCCCTCCGCGTGGCCGGCGCCGACCTCGTGGTGCCCTGCGACGATGCGGCGGTCCTCGCGCTGGATGACCTGCAGCGTCATCAACGGCAGCGGAACTCGGGTGCCGATCGATGGCTCCCGCTGCTGGAGCGATCGGTGGGCAACCTCGAGGCATGTGCCTTTGCCGGGTCACGCAAGGACTTCATGACGCTGGCACGCGACCTCGGCTTGCGGACACCCACGGTCATCGAGGCCAATTCCGCGGCGGACATTCTCGAGTGGATGGCGAGGGAGCAGCGACCGGTGGTGCTCAAGACCGATCACAGTTTCGGTGGTCAGGGCGTGGCCGTGGTGCGCGACGCGGAGGAGGCGGCACGGACGTGGGTTCGCCTGGAGTCAAGGCCGGGACTGTGGCGCACGGCCATCCGCAGCCTGCTGGAGCGCGACAGCATGCCCCTCGGACGGTGGTGGCGCGAGCAGACGGCACCGGTTTCGGCACAGGCGATGATCGAGGGGCATGCGGCGAATCGTGCCGTCGCCTGCTGGCGTGGCGAGGTGCTGGCCGGGGTAAGCGTCGAGGTTCTCCGCCAACAGCACGCCACGGGCCCCGGAACCGTGGTGCGCGTCATCAACTCCATCGAAATGGCCGAAGCCGCACGGCGGTTGGTGCGTCATCTGGGAGTGTCGGGGTTCGTCGGCTTCGACTTCATGATCGAGGCAGCGACCGGTCGGGCTTATCTGATCGAGATGAATGCCCGGGCCACGCCGGCATGCCACCTCCCCGATTCCGGCGCGGCGGCGATGACGGAGGCCTTGTTGTGCCGATTGCGCGGCGAACCTCTCCCGCGGACGGTATCGCGCTCGGGTCCGGGGTTGATCGTGTTGTTCCCCGGCGAGTTCCGGAGTGATCCGTCCAGTCCCTACCTGCAGGCGACCGGGCACGATGTCCCCTGGGGGCATCCCGGGCTGGTTCGCGATGGTCTGCTACCGCCTTGGTCGGAGCGAGGTTGGCTGGCACGTTTGCGCAGGCAGTGGTTCCGTGCACGCGGGTGATCCACCGGCGTTGCTGTGGCGCCTGCCCGCCAGCGAGCGGATACCGCTCCTGGCCAGCTGCGATCGGGTTCTCCTGCAGCGGGGTGAAGTGCTTGCCATGCGGCATCGTCCGACGCCCTGCGTCTATTTTCCGGTCGATTGCGCCGTCACGCTGCTGGTGCCCGAAAACGGACGCCGATTGGAAGTCGCCCTCGTGGGCAACGAGGGGATGGTGGGCGTGGAGGTCTGCGGACCCGTCGGGGCACCGGCATGGGATGCCGTCTGCGCCATCCCCGGTTCCGCGCTGAGGCTCCGGACGGAGCGCTTCCACGAGGTGACCCTGCATGCACCGCGCCTCCGCGAGGCCATCGGGCGATTCGAGTGGGTCCTCGGTGCGGATCTGGCCGCCCGAGTGGCTTGCGTGCGCTTCCATTCCCTGCTGCAGCGCCTCGCCGGGTGGCTGCTGATGGCAACCCAGCGCTGTGGTCACGGTCCCCTCCGTGTCACCCAGGCGGATCTCGCGGCGTGGCTGGGAGTACGTCGAGCCGGAGTGACGCACGCCCTGCGCTGGCTGGATTCGCGGCACTGCATCGAGGTTCGCCGGGGGCGGTTGCGGGTGCTGGACGAGCGAATGCTTGCCGACCACGGTTGCTCCTGCCACGCCGCATCCGAGGGACGTTACGAACACGTTTTCGGCGGGGGAGCGCTGCGGGGGGTTCCCTTGGCCACGACACTGCGGTAGGATTGTTGGCTCAGCGGCATAGACGCTGTGCTGCGCGCCCGTAGCTCAGTTGGATAGAGTACCTGGCTACGAACCAGGTGGTCGGAGGTTCGAATCCTTCCGGGCGCGCCATTTTTCCGCACCGAGCCCCCTGGTTGGCAGTACCGACCCGGGGGTTTTGTTTTTCAGTCGTGCCGGGATTCCCGGAGCCACTTGGTAGCCACCCACTTCTCGCCGTCGAGCACCGGCATTCCGCCATGCAGGCTGCCGGTG